>CANRKI010000031.1 GCA_947631175.1 uncultured Flavobacterium sp. | reverse complement strand
TAAGTTTTGGGGGCGGAAAAGGAATTTATTCGACCAATATGTTGGGAATTAATTATAGCGAAACCTTTAAAAAAAATCATTACGTTGGAGCAAATTATATATTTAATCAAATAGATTACGATAATAAAAACATTTCCAGAACCGAAAATTTATTACCAAACCAGCGTTTACTTACCGAATCAGAATCTAACCAAGGGCAAAATTCAATCGCGCATAATGCCGGAATCGAAGTCGAAACTAAATTATCCGATAATTTAACTTTAAACATTGTACCAAGTATAGCAACATCTGATGTTGAGTTTTCATCTAACGGAAATTCTGCAACAAGCGATTTAAACAATGTAATTTTAAACGACCGAAACTATACTAATTTGGTTAAAACCGATCAAAAAAACATCTCGAATAAAATGTCGTTAGTTAAGTCTTTTAAAAAGAAAGGACGAAACTTAATTACATCCTTTAACATCAATTTTAAAGATTCTAAAGAAGATGCAATTAACATTTCAAACAATAACTTTTACGAAACCAATACAACAGACAATCGGAACCAAAATATTAACACACAAAACAAGGCAAACGAAATTACAACCGGAATTCGTTTTAAAGAACCTATCACTACAAACCAAGAATTAACCGTAGGTTTCGAATATAAAAATTCAAAAACAACCCGAGATCGTAACGCATTTAACTTAAATAATTTAAATAACACTTACAACGAGGTCGATGCTAATTTAACCTTCGATAACCAATTAAAAACAAACGAATTTGCGCCATCATTTGGCTTTAAACAAAATATTAAAAAAGCATATTTTTCTGTAAACACAACCTCTAAAATTACAGATTATACCTTACAATCTAATTTTTTAGGAAATTGGTTTCAACAAAATAAGGTAGAAGTTTTACCACAAGTTACATCTACTATTTTTATTCCAATAGCTAATCAATCTAATATTTATATACATTATAATTACAAGGAACAAATAAACCAATTGTATCATTTAGCACCAGTACAAGATTTTAGTAATCCGCTAAGTACTACAATAGGTAATTCAGATTTAAAAAATAAACAAAGCCACAGCGTTTATGCTAATTATTATAAGTACAATCCAGAAACAAAATCCGGAATTTACAGTTATTTAGGTTCGCAAATTAACACGCGTGGCGTTTTAAATAACTTTACCTACGACCAAGACTTTAAAGGAACCTTAACCTTTGTAAACGGAAACGCAGGAAGCTCAAGTTATTTTGGATTAGGAACCTATAAAACACGTAATTTAAACGAAAAAAACAGCATTTCTATACACGCAGGAATCAATTCTAATTATTCGGTTGGACACGGATTTACCAACAGCCAAAAATTTAGTTCGTATAGTTTAGATATTAATCCATCCCTAAGTTTAAGTTTTAAACGTAAAGACATATTCGATATTCAATCTAGTTATTCGTACAACAACACACAAGTCGATTACAAAAATTACACCATCGACCAAACAAATTTTAGTCGTCACACCGCTAAAATATTGACAACCTTATATTGGCCCAAAAATATAGTATTCGGTAACGACCTAACTTATACCTATAACACCAATATTTCCGACGGATTCAAAAAAGATTTCTTTTTATGGAACACATCCCTAGGATACAAATTTTTCAACGAACGCTTTACAGCCAAAGTAAAAGTTTACGACATATTAAACCAAAACCAAAACGTACGTCGAAACGCAACAGCAACACAAATTTCCGACGAATATAACACCATATTAAAACGCTACGTTATGTTCTCGTTAACCTATAAATTGTCAAAATTTGGCGAAAAACCAAAAAGCCGTTTCAGCCACGACGAAGAATAAAACACAAAACCTCTGAATATTTTTTCAGAGGTTTTTTTTATATTTTGGGCGTTCCCTTCGGTCGGGCTTTCCGCTAAATCTTTTATTCCATTACATTCCATAAAAGGATACCGCTGCAATCCCTAACGCGAATTTGAAAATACGAATTTTCCATTTAAAGTAATGTATTTGGTGACTGAGCGAAGCCGAAGCCAACAACAACAACTTCTCGATACAAAATTTTTTCCATTTCATTTCAGAAATTTCACTCGAACAGACGTAATCGTAAACTAAGTTTTTCGAAAACATTAAACTGGTGACTTAGCGGAGCCGAAGCCTAATTTATAGCTACAAGATTTTAAAAATCTTTCAGGATTTAGTAATTAAATAATTATTGATTAACTCCAATCAATAAGAAGTTAAATGTTTTTACTTTTATTTTAGACGTTAAGACTTTAAAACTTTTGACTAAAATGCGTTAGGGATTGCAGCGGCATCCTTTTGGTTGTGGCTGAGGTTCTCGAAGCCACAAACTAAAAGATACAGCAAAAAGCCCGACCGGCCGAAGTAACTTTATATATTTACAATTATAAACGGCCGGTAACGCCCAAATAGAAAATAGAGAAATAAAACAATCCCGAACCTAAGGCTCGGGATTGTTTTAGAGTATAGTTAGAATCATATAATGTAGTTATTTGCTATTTAAAAATATTTTCAATTTCTTGTTTATATTTAGCAGCAATAACTTTACGTTTTTTCTTTAATGTTGGCGTTAGTTCTCCATTTTCGATAGTAAATTCATCGGCAATGATGGCACATTTTTTTAATTGCTCCCAATTTCCAAAAAATTGATTAGCTGTTTTAACCTCCTGATTTATAAATTTTTGAATTTCGGCATGCTTTAAAAATTCATTTTTAGTTAAAGCAGCAATTTCCGGAAGCGAAACTTCGGCCCATTCTTTTAAATTAAGATAATTAGGAACGATTAACGCGGATGGAAATTTTTCGCCATCACCAACAACCATAGCTTGTTCGATGTATTTTGATTCGGTCAATTTATTTTCGATAGGTGCTGGCACAACATATTTACCACCCGAAATTTTAAACATTTCTTTTTTGCGGTCAATAATTTTAAGGAATTTGCCTTCGCCTAATTCCCACGTTCCAATGTCACCGGTATGAAGCCAACCGTCTTTCAAAACCTCGGCAGTTGCTTTTTCGTTTTTATAATACCCTAACATTACATTAGGTCCTTTAACTAAAATTTCGCCATCGGCTGCAAGTTTAACCTGAACGCCATCGACAGGTGATCCTACCGTTCCAATTCGAACCCCTAATTTATACGGATTGTTTACTGTAATTAACGGCGCAGTTTCTGTCATTCCGTAACCTTCGTAAAACGGAAGTCCGGATGCCATAAAAACACGAGCAATACGACCTTGTAAGGATGCACTTCCGGAAATAATATTCTGGAAATTGCCACCTAAAGCGCTGTAAAATTTGTTTAAAACAAGTTTACGAGCAATGCCAAGTTTGATGTTGTAAATAAACGAACGTTTACTAGCATCGGGCTCGTATTGTGCAGCAACCTCGACAGACCAATCAAAAATTTTGCGTTTCGTGCCTTTTAAATTGCTACCTGTTTTTATTATTTTTTCGTAAACTTTTTCCATGATTCGCGGTACAGCGGTCATGATGTGAGGTTTTACTTCGTTAATGTTGTCGCCAATTTTCTCTAAACCTTCTGCAAAATATACCGCGATTCCAAAACTTAAATAGCAGTAAATTACGGTACGCTCGTATGCGTGACAAGGAGGTAAAAAAGTTAAACCACGACTTCCTTGTCTTAAAAGAATTAAATCGTTAGCCGAAAGTACGTTCGAAACAATGTTTTTATGCGATAACATTACACCTTTAGGTTGCCCCGAAGTTCCCGAAGTGTAAATTAAAGTTGCTAAATCCGTTTCTTTAACAGCATCACGTAAAGCAAAAACTTGTTGTTCATTAACGGTTTTACCAAGTTCAACTATTTCGCTCCAGTTGCGTGCCCCTTCAACTTGCTGAATAGAAAAAACGTCTTGCAGATTGGTAACTCTCTGCTTTAGCGAGTTAATTCGTTTATACAAATTTTTACTACTTACAATGCACAAATTAATTTCGGCATCGGTAAGTATAAATTCGTATTCAGAGTTTGAAATATTAGGGTAAATAGCCACAACTACAGCTCCAATTTGTTGTATAGCAAAATCAACTACATGCCATTGGTAACAACTTTCGCAAACAAGTCCTACTTTATCACCAGGTTTAACACCTAAAGCTAAAAAACCTTTTGCAAGTTGTATGGTTTGATCAATAAATTCGGCAGGTTGAATAGGTTTCCACTCTCCCTCAATTTTAGAAACAAACATTTTATTATTTGGATATAACTCTGCCTGTTGGTAAGCTAAATCGAATATTCGTTTAATATGATCCACTACGCCTTATTTATATATTTAAAAAGACTACAAATTTCGGGAATTATTTTTAATTGTTATAAATTTTAGCATTTAAGATAACGAAAATCTATTGTGAGGAAATATCAAACAAAAAAGATTATACTAATAATGCTTTAGCAAAAAAAATACGATAAGATAAAAGAATATACCAAATGATAAAAAATAGTACATTTATAAAAAGTTTGTGTATGAAAAAAATATTTAAAATTTGTTCGATATTGGTCCTAATCTCGATTATTGCCTTGTTATTTTGTAACTATAAAATAGAAAATAGCACAAAAAATAAGATGTATGATTTACAATCCATACCAAAAAACAAAGTAGGTTTGCTTTTAGGAACGGCAAAATACTTAAAGTCTGGACAAGAAAACTATTATTTTACCTATCGAATCGAAGCTGCATACGAGTTATATCAGGCCGGAAAAATCGAAAAAATTGTAATTAGCGGTGATAATTCTCGTAAAGATTATAACGAACCACAAGACATGATGGATGCTTTAGTAGCACTTGGTGTTGCGCCAACGGCAATTCATTTGGATTACGCGGGATTTAGAACACTCGATTCGGTACATCGTGTAAACTCTATTTTTGGGCAAGAACAGTTTACCATTATCTCACAAAAATTTCATAACCAACGTGCCATTTACATCGCAAATTCCATGAACCTAAACGCCATTGGCTACAATGCTAAGGATGTGAACAAACACGCCGGACTGAAAACAAATATTCGCGAAAAATTTGCACGCGTAAAGGTTTTTGTAGACTTACTTTTTGGTGTAACTCCAAAATTTTTAGGCGATCCAATTGTTATTGAATAAATGGCGTTTCGTGTACAAAAACTCCTAACGTCGTTTTTTACACGTCGCGTGTTTTGCACTCGCTCTTTTTAATTTCGTTTCACTTTATTAAAAAGGAGCTCAAACAATGCGTCACCCGCTAACGCAAAATAACTTCCAATAAAAAGAATACAACCTTATAACATAAAAAACGCGAAGTTTACACTTCGCGTTTTTCAATTAAAATTTAAAATTATCTATTTCTTCCTGAATGCTTTCCCAATCTTCCATATTTTGGTTTAAGTCGGCTTTCATCTTTTCGTATTTTTCAAAAAATTTACCATCGCCCATTAGTTTTTCATAATTGGCAGCCAAGTCAACATCTGCTTTAGCAATGTCCTTTTCTAACTGTGCAATATTACTTTCGGCTTTAGATAATTTATTTTGTAAGGCTTTCATCTTCTTCTGATCTTCGTAAGAAAGAACTGGCTTTGGCTCTTCCTTCTTAACTTCAACCTTAACAGCAGTTTTAACCTCAGACTTTTTCTCAACTTCTCTAAAATTTTCAACATTACGTTGCTCCAAGAAAAAGTTGATATCACCTAAATATTGTCTTATTTTTTGATCTTTAAATTCATAAACCATATTGGTTAAACCTTGTAGGAAATCACGGTCGTGAGAAACTAAAATAAGTGTTCCTTCAAACTTTTCTAACGCAGCCTTTAAAACGTTTTTAGATTTAATATCCAAGTGATTGGTTGGCTCATCCATTAATAAAATATTAAAAGGATGTAATAACATACGACATAAGGCCAAACGGTTACGCTCACCTCCCGAAAGTACTTTTACTTTTTTATCTACATCATCACCACGGAAAAGGAAAGCACCTAACATATCACGTACTTTAGATCGGTTACTATCTGTTGCAGCATCAATCATAGTATCTAAAACCGTAATTTCACCATCTAAATAATCGGCTTGATTTTGAGCAAAATATCCAACTTGTACATTGTGACCTAATTTAATAGAACCTTCGTACGGAAATTCGTTCATAATCGCTTTAATAAACGTCGATTTTCCTTGACCATTTTGCCCAACAAAAGCAATTTTACTTCCGCGTTCTACAGCTAAATCAATTTCTTTAAAAATTAATTTATCATCAAAACGTTTGGTTACTTTTTCGGCTTCGACCACTACTCTACCCGGAACAACAGAAACAGGAAACGAAATTGCCATAACTGAATTATCGTCTTCATCTACTTCAATACGCTCAACTTTATCTAACTTTTTAATTAATGATTGCGCCATAGAAGCTTTTGAAGCCTTTGCACGGAACTTTTCGATTAACTTTTCGGTTTCCTCAATTTTCTTTTGCTGATTTTTTTGAGTCGCCAATTGCTTTTCACGAATTTCATGACGAAGCGTTAAATACTGAGAATAAGGTTTATTAAAATCGTAAGCGCGGCCTAAAGAAATTTCGATGGTACGATTGGTAACGTTATCTAAAAACATTTTATCGTGAGATACAATAACTACAACTCCAGGAAATGATTTCAAGAAACTTTCTAGCCAAATAATCGATTCGATATCCAAGTGGTTGGTAGGCTCATCGAGTAATAAAATATCATTAGATTGTAATAAAAGTTTTGCTAATTCGATACGCATACGCCAACCTCCTGAGAAAGTTTCGGTTTGGCGGTTAAAATCATCACGTTTAAAACCTAAACCTAATAAAATACGTTCCGTATTTCCAACGTAGTTGTAACCACCTAAGATGTCGTATAAATGTGTATAATCTGACAACTTTTCGATTAATTCGCTGTAACCTTCCGATTCATAATCCGTACGAGTTCCTAATTGATAATTAATATCATCAATTTTAATCTCTAAAGATTTAATTTCTTCAAAAGCTTGATAAGCTTCTTCTAAAACAGTACGACCAGGAATAAAGTCAATATCTTGGCGCAAAAAGCCCAAACGAACTTCTTTTTCACTAGCAATTACACCTTCGTCAGGTTTAAAATCACCAGCTAGCATTTTTAGCATGGTCGATTTACCGGCTCCATTTTTACCAACTAAACCAACACGGTCTCCAGCTCCTAAGCGAAAAGTAATGTCTTGGTATAAATACGTTCCGCCAAAGGAAACCGAAATATTTGAAATGTTAAGCATTTTTATGTTGAATTCGTATATCTAATTTTTTATAGATACGATTAATATTAATTTCTTTATCTAGAGGTATGTTATTATAGATGGAATTATAAAGTGCATCAGCCAAAAACGGGCCAAACATAACACCACGCGTTCCTAACCCGTTTAAAACATACATGTTTTTATATTTAAAATGTTGACCAACCAAGGGACGACGATCACGAACCGTTGGACGAACACCAGCAAAATGATGTACAATTTCGAAATCACAATCAATTAACTGCTTTAGTTCAGTAATTAATTCTTGTTTTCCTTCTTCTGTAATTGCATCCGTTTTATCAGCCCAATTATACGTTGCGCCCACTTTATACATAGCATTACCAATTGGCATAATAAACACCGACGATTTTAAGATGAAATCAATTTTTAAATCGGGTGATTTAATGATTAAAAGTTCACCTTTGGTACCATCTAATGGCAAATTATTAAAATATGGATTGGAATGAAGTCCAAAACCATCAGCAAAAACAATGTTTTTGTATGATGATCCTTTGTAATTTACAGTATCAAGGTTAGGAACTAATTGATCATAATCAAAATGTTCATTAGATAAAAGTTCTAATGTTTCAAGTTCCTTCGCATAAATTTCTTTTAAAAGTTTGGTATCCAAATATCCAGAACCAAAAACTTCACCAAAACCAAAAGGAGCATCAATAGCATCCAATTTTATTTTTTTTATTTGAGTAGAAAGAAATGGTGCTAAACTAGGTTTATCGGCAGCAATAAACCAGTTATTTTGCTCTTCGATAGAAGCAAATTTTCGATAAACAGGCAATTCATGAATAAATTGCTGTTTCAATCTATCTTGAATATTGTGATATAAAGGCATAGAAATTTCAAGTTGTTCTTTCGCTTTCCAAACTTCAGAGTAACGTTTTAAAACAACAGGATTGTACATTCCGCCAGCAATGACAGATGAGTTTTGACTATCATCTGAAATAACGTGAAACGATAAGTTATTATTTCTAAGTGTTTCAGCAAAAGAAATACCGGCTAAACCTAAACCTATAATTAAAAAATCTTTCATGGTACAAAAATAAAAAAACTCTCACTAAAAGTGAGAGTTTCTTATAATAATAAAGCTAAGAATTAGTAATTCCACATATCTTGTTCGATATCACGAATTTTTTCTTTAATTCTTTCAGCTTCTAATAATTGCATTTGAGCGTTTTCGATAACATACTCATCGATATTTCTATCACCGTAAACATTCTCTTCTTTATAAATAACAGAACTAAAACGTCTAGAATTTAATAAGTGATCGAATGAGAAAGGAACTGCAGAGTTTTTGTCATTGAAAGCTTTAGATTCATGCAAAAGATCACGAACTGAAGGATAGAATACCCAGAATAATTCTGAAGTAGCATCTTCCATACCACGCGCTTTAGATAATGCATCAACTGCAAGAGGAGCAATACCTAAAATACGGTATTTTAATTCAGCTTGCATCGCGTCGAAATACCATAAACCTACAATTTTATACTGAACAACGTCAGCAGGAGTAACTTCAGAGTTGTTATAATGCCATTCTTCTAATATTCCTTGAGCTTTTAACTCTTCTTCAGAGCGAGAACCACCACCAAAAGTGTTAACCACCTCTAAACCGTCTGCAGTTAACTCAGAGAATTTAAAAGAAGATAAAATTTCTTCTAAAGTTTTTTTGTTTTGGAAATAAGAATCAGCATAAACGTCTGTTATCTCACCATTTTTAATTCCATCTAAAAGAACATTAAATAAAGATTTTCTATCACTACCTAAATTTTCTTCGATTGGATAATAAAAAGGAAAGTTAACTCTTTCATCAAGATCTACGATTTCCCAAACTCTTTTACCAAATAAAACATCACGGTCATTTATCCAAGGATAAGGCAATGGTTTATCATTATCAGCTTCTAATTGTGCTGCAGTCTTCTGACCAATTTCTTCAGGAATTTTAGCATTCAACAAATTAGATTGAGCTGAAACTATGTTTGAAGAAAATAAAATTGAAGATATTAGCAATAAAAATCTTTTGTTCATTTTGATCTAATTTTAAATTAGTTTACTTCCCAAATAAATGGAGATGAACCTGGCATTCTATATCCTGGAGCACCTTGTAAAGCAGTTTTAACATTGTTGATAGTGATTTTATCACCTCTTTGTGCCGTAGCAATAGCTTTTTTAGCAGCATCAGACATTCTATCACCTGTTACAATGATAGCTGGTTGACCTGGTACGAAAACTTCAAAACCAGTTACTGTTACGTTAACATTATAAACGAAATCTGGAAATGCAACTTGTACTGGAGAATTTGCTAAATCATTTTTATTACCTTTAAATGAGTTAATAGATCCTCTAATTTTAGCAACTGGTGCAGGAATACCACGAACTTTAAAAGTTTTCTTGTCAGAAACTTTAGATCCGTCAGGTAAAGTACCTGTAACAGTTACTGTAGCTTCATTACCTTGGAAAGAAGTAACGTTCCAGCTATAACCTTTACCAGATTTAACTAAACCTGGAGCAGATGCCTGAACTTTATCATCTGAAATACCAGCGAAAGAAATAGTCATTGGGTTATCAACTCCACGGTAAACAGTATTCATTTTATCAGCAGAAATATTAGCTGAATTAGGTTTTGGTACAACAACGTAGTTACCATCGATATCGATATCTACAGGTTTACCATCTTCCATAAATGTAAATTTACCACCTATTTTATGTTCTCCAACGTTACCAGCACCAAATTTAAATACTGCTTGTCCGTTTTCAATAGGTACTTTATTACCGTTAACCACAACATTTGTAGGAACAGTCGAAGCATCATAACGTCCTAAAACAATTTTACCTGTTACAGGCTCACCAGAGAAGAAAGCAGATTTATCAGTGATAACGATTGCTTTGTAGTTTTTCATAGAAGCAGCAGCAGCAGCTGTGTTACCCATGAATGCACTGTAAGCATCTTGTTCGATTTTACGAACGTCAGCTTGCATAGCAGATAATTTTGCTAAAGATGCAATTGAAGGGAATAATTTATAGTTGTAATCTAAATATTTTTTAGTTACACCTTCACCGTCTTTAACATCCTCAGTTGAGAATTTAACTTCAGCTTCTTTAACAACATTAGCTAATTTTGCATCACCAGCTAAAGCTGCTTTAATATCAGCTTTATATTTAGTAATTGCATCGACAAAAGCTTGTCCTTGTTCTGAATAACCATCACCTTTAAACCAAGCTTCATCTAAACCTCCTGATTTATCCATAGCTTCATATGGTAATTTACCATCTTCATTAGCTACAACACCATTAGATTCGATTATTAATTTTTTAGCATCTTCTAGTTGAGCGAAAAAAGCATCAGAAATAGATTTTACTTTTTTTGCTTTATCTAAAGCTGCACCATATTGTGCTGGATTTTCACCTGCTTTAGACTCTAAAGATCCAAATAAAGATTTATTAGTTTCAGTAGCTGTAGTATTAGAAGCTTCGAATTTTTCATTCATTAATCCGAAAGCAGATAATACTTCTTTTGACATATTTAATGCCATCATTGCGATGAAAACCAGATACATCAGGTTCACCATCTTCTGTCTTGGAGTTTGTTTACCGCCTGCCATTTCTAATTTAAGTTATAATTAATAATTACTATTTGTTAGTTAATAATTAATTAACCTCTATTAGTCATTGCAGATAACATTCCTCCGTATACGTTGTTTAACGTAGTTAAATTAGCTGTTAAGTTTTGCATTTGATCTTTTAATAATAAGTTGTTTTCAGCAACTTCTTTATTGATCTCAGCATTTCTGTTAGCACTTTCTAACTGAACTTTGTATAAGTTGTTTAAAGATTCTAATTGAGAAGCAGCTAAAGTCATTTCTTCAGCATATTTCTTAGTTGAAGCAACAGAATCAACTGTAGGAGCGATAGATTTAGCAGCACCTTCAAAGTTTTTGATACTGTTTCCTAAAGATTCCATTAAGTTAGCGTCAATTTTAGCATCTTTTAATAAATCATCTAATTTTTTAGATAATAATCCTTGTTCTTCAGAACCTGCAGCACCACCTGCAACGATACCTTGTTTTCTAGCTTCACCACCATTTAATTCTGGGTAAACTAAAGTCCAATCTAATTCTTCTTCGTTATCAAAAGAAGATAATGCGAAAATAGCAGCTTCTGTTAATAAACCTGCAATAAGCATTTCAGATGCACCAGGCCAGTGCATTAATTTAAATAAAGCTCCAACAATTACAACAGCTGCACCCATACCATAGGCGAAGTTCATCACTTTTTTAGGCAATAATCCCATAATACTAAATTTAGTTAGTTAAGTTTATATTTAATTAAAATTTAAGATTCGATTTATTATTTTGCTGCGTTACCTGTTACTTGAGTTCCCATATAATCTTGAACTGTACGGAAACCAACGTAACTTCTTGATGTATCAGCATATTCATTATAACGTGTACCTACTTGTAAATAGTAAGAAACATCTTTCCAAGAACCACCACGTACAACTTTACGTCTGTTTGTTGGGTCAGATACGTTAGGGTTCATTGTAGAGTTGAATTCAGCTGAGTTAGGTTGGTAAGCTGAAGCAGTCCATTCTGCAACGTTTCCTGACATGTTATATAAGTTATATCCATTTGGATCAAAAGATTTAGCTTCAACTGTATACAAAGCACCATCAGCTGCGTAATCCCCTCTTAAAGGTTTAAAGTTTGCTAAGAAACAACCTCTATCATCTTTAGTGTAAGGACCACCCCATGGATAAGTAGCTCCTTCAAGTCCTCCTCTTGCTGCAAATTCCCATTCGGCTTCTAATGGTAAGCGGAAAGAGTTAACTTGATCTCTACCTTTTTTCTTTTTTAAGTAAGCATTTTTGTACATTGTTCTCCAAGCACAAAACGCTTTAGCTTGATACCAATTAACCCCAACAACTGGATAATCACCGTAAGCTTGATGCCAAAAGTAATCGTTGTGCATTGGTTCATTGTATGAATAAGCGAAGTCTTTAATCCAAACTGTTGTATCTGGGTAGATATTTTGAACTTCAGTTTTCACATATTTACTACGTTTAGATCTTGAATTCCCTGTAGATTTATCTTTTGCAGCAGCATCAATATCCATGTGAGTAAATCTGTAATTCAATTTAGAAACATCGATAGTTCTTAACCCATTGTATGATTCACTAGCAGGTAAATACATTGTATCCATTACCTCAACGTAATGTTCGTCTGGATATTTTTGTGGATCTTTATGTAACTTTACTTTACGGTTTAATTTACGTCCAGCAAATTCATCTTCTGAAACGCTATAATAGTTTTCATACATATATTTATCATATGCAGACATATTAGCTTCGTCACGATCTAAGAAAGCGTAGTCAGATATAGCACCACCTTTAGAAGAACCTTCTCCTCCTCCAGCTCCAGACTCTTCTGCTTTAGCAGCTAATTTAGTTCTGATGATTGAGTCTTTCACCCATTCAACGAATTGACGATACTCACTATTCGTAATTTCAGTTTCATCCATGTAAAATGAACGAACCGTAACAGTTTTTGTTGGAGCGTCATTTACACCAAGGTAATCACCATCTGATTTCCCCATAACAAATGCCCCACCAGGAACTAAAGTCATCCCATAAGGCTTCTCAGGATGCCATTTCTTTCCTTTTACTCCTACTAGCTCTCCTCTGTCGCTTTTACTACAGCTCGATAAAAACAACGAGAAAAGTGCTGATAACACAATGAACTTCTTCATATAAAATTGGGTTAATTATATACTATTTTTATAAGTTGTAAACCTATCTATATTTTTTGAAAAAAACAACGATTTTCATAAAAAAATCTTAAATAAGATTATCGACAAAATTAATAGTTTTATCGATATGTTTTCAAACTACGACAAACTTTTTTTTTGCGCCTTCCACCAACGCTCTGGAATCTCACTGTTTATGGCACATTCATAATCTTCTCTGCTACATGGTAAAAGAGAAAAATCATACGTTACACCTTTAAATTGCATACCGTAGGGAACCTCAATCCACCATTTTTGTGTATGAACACTATGGTAAAAAATAAGCTCTACATCTTCTAAAGGCACAATATATTTTAACAATTCTTCTGTATTAACAATTGGATATTCATTTGTTCGATATTGAAAACCCTCAATAAAATACCAAATTATTTGTGAAATCAATCCTGATTCTCGTTCTGTTCCAAAATGATTAAATATACCGAAAGAAGATACTCGATCGCTTATTCCTGCGTATCGTGATAACACACAAGCTTCCTTACCATCAAAACCATTTGGTGAAAATACATCAAAATTTCCTGAGGAACTACTTTGTACCGATGTCATATCAAAAGATACTATATCAGCGTCGCGCATAATAGGCTCAGCAATTTTAATATCAGAGCTAATTTCTCCTAATCGATATATATCAAAATGCATATTCTCAAGTAATTCTATTTCATCTTGTGAGCTAAAATAGGTTTGGTAACCTAAAACCGAAAAGTTAAATAAGTTACTTGGTTCCTGCATAATCATCTGTGTTAAAAAAGAATTTGCTCCAAATTCGTGCTGACGATTGACATCAAATTTAGAATCAACAGATACACAGTTAACGGTTTGTCCTAAATCATCGTATCCACGATACATGGCATATGTTAAATCTTGAGACCCACCAATCACAACAGGTATTATTTTTTGATGTAATAGATAGCTTACAGCATTTTTAAGAACATAATGGGTATCTCTTTGCGATTGCCCCATTGGAATATCACCTAAATCGGCTATTTTAAAATTCCAATTACCTGGAAAAAGCGAATAAAAGGATTTACGGATGTTATGTATAGTAATTTTTGAATTTTGATCAAAACCTCTATTATCTAAAACACCTATTAAAGCAATCTTTATTTCTGCTAAATCTGGAAAATGATTTTCTGTATGCAAAATTATGCTTTTTCCAATAGCATTAAATGACAAATGTTCTGTAAAATCAATTATTTCCTGCTCTACAGGTCTAAAAAAATCAAAAACCATAATTTAGATTATTTCGTTTTTTTTGTTGTTGCTTTTTTAGCGGTTGTAGTCGCCTTTTTTGTTGTGGTTGCTTTTTTAGCAGGAGTTTTTTTCTCTGGCGTTTTTTTAGCAATCATTTCTTTAACTTCATCTAAAGTTAAGGCAGCAGCATCTATTTCTTTTCCTAGTTCAATTTTAATTTTACCAGACAATATGGTTGAGCGACCCCAACGTGCTTTTTCAACACGAATTCCTTCGTCTTCCCAATTATGGATTACCTTATCAATTTCTTTTTGTAATTTATCTTCAATCAATTCGACTATATCGTTTTGAGATAAATTGTCGAAATTGTACTTTTTATTTACATTGATAAACATTCCGTTCCATTTTATAAACGGACCAAAACGCCCCACTCCTTTTTGCACGTCCATACCTTTATAATTCGCAATTGGCGCATCTGCTTTTTGCTTTTCTTGAATGATTTCGATAGCGAATTCTAAAGAAACATCAACCGGATCAACTCCTTTAGGTAAAGATATAAATTGCGTTCCAAATTTTACGTAAGGTCCAAATCTACCATTATTAACCTCAATTGGCTCTGATTGGTATTCACCTAATGTTTTTGGTAATTCAAAAAGCTTTAAAGCCTCTTCTAAGGTAATGTTTGCAATATTCTGATCAGAACGTAAACTAGCGAATTTACGATCTTCATCTTCGCGTTCACCAATTTGCGCCATTGGACCAAACTTTCCTAATCTTACAGATATTGTTTTACCAGAGGTTGGATCTGTTCCTAACACACGTTCACCAGATTCACGCTCGGCGTGATCCATAACGTCATTTACTTTTGGATGAAAATGTGAATAAAAATCTTGCATCATTTCAGTCCAAATCGCTTTACCTTCAGCAATTTCGTCAAAATCTTGTTCAACTTGCGCAGTAAAGTTATAATCTAATATTGTATCAAAATTTTTAACTAAAAAGTCGTTTACAATAACACCAATATCTGTAGGAACTAGTTTTCCTTTATCTGAACCGGTATTCTCTTTTAAATTTTTAGTTTCGATTTTATTATTTTTTAAAACCAATTGGTTGTATGCTCTTTCCGCTCCTTCAAACGTACCTTTTTCAACATAATTTCTATTAATAATAGTTGTAATTGTTGGTGCGTAAGTTGATGGACGACCGATACCTAGCTCCTCTAACTTTTTAACCAAAGCGGCTTCGGAATAACGAGCAGGCGGGCGCGAAAAGCGTTGTGTAGCTGTAATGTAATTAGATACTAAAGCTTCGTGAACTGTTAAGTTAGGTAACATTCCTTCTTCCTGTTCTTCTTCTTCATCATGACCTTCTAGGTATACACGTAAAAACCCTTCAAATTTAATCATTTCCCCGGTAGCCACAAAAAGTTCTTTATGGTTATTGGCTTCAATTTTTAAATTTGTACGTTCTAATTGTGCGTCACTCATTTGTGAAGCTAAAGTACGTTTCCAAATCAAATCGTAAACACGAGCTTGATCGCGATCGATATTGACAGTATGGCGGCCCATGTCAGTAGGACGAATTGCTTCGTGGGCTTCTTGAGCACCTTTGGATTTTGTATTATAATTACGAGGTTTAGAAAATTCTTTTCCGTAAGATTTTACAATTTCATCTTCGGCTGCCTTCATTGCTTCCTGAGAAAGGTTAACACTATCCGTTCTCATATAAGTAATTAAACCGGCTTCGTATAAACGTTGAGCCAACATCATTGTTACACCAACAGGTAAACCAAGTTTACGAGCTGCCTCTTGTTGTAAAGTTGAAGTTGTAAAAGGAGCTGCTGGAGATTTTTTAGCAGGTTTAGTTTCGATATCTGCTACACGGTAATTTGAATTGATGTTAGCATTTAAAAACGCTTCGGCCTCAGCTTGTGTTGCAAAAGACTTTGGTAATTTTGCTTTTACTGTTTTACCGTTCTCGGTTTTAAATTCGGCTGCAATATTATAAGTTGCTTCTGAAGTGAAGTTTTGAATATCGCGTTCACGTTCAACAATTAAACGTACAGAAACAGATTGTACACGACCAGCTGACAAACCACGTTTTACTTTACGCCATAAAACAGGCGAAAGTTCGTAACCTACTAAACGGTCTAACACCCTACGAGCTTGTTGGGCATTAACTAGATTGTAATTTATATCACGAGGATTATCGATTGCTTTTAAAATTGCATTTTTAGTAATTTCATGAAAAACAATACGTTTTCGTTTTTCTGGTTTAATATTTAACTCTTCCGCCAAGTGCCATGCAATAGCCTCTCCCTCGCGGTCCTCATCGGATGCTAACCAAACCATTTCGGCATCCTTAGCTAATTGCTTAAGTTTCTTTACCAATGCTTTTTTATCAGCCGATACTTCATAAGTTGGTTTAAAGTTATTTTCAACATCAACTCCCAGTTCATTAGATGGTATATCTGCAATATGACCAAAACTAGATTCGACTTTATAGTCGCTTCCCAGAAACTTTTCTATAGTTTTAGCCTTAGCAGGAGACTCAACAATTACTAAATTTTTTGCCATTTTGTTTATTTTTATTGGAGCAAAAGTATATGTTTTTTTTTAAAAACTATACAATTAATATAAAGATAGATTTCGATGTTAGTTTTAAAACCCTTACTTTTACAGAAATAAAGTTTAAATTAACACTTAATTAACCGATAAAAAATTGGTTTATTATACCTAGAAATTAAAATATAAAAAATAATCATGACTTTTAAGACACCTTATCTTATAAAAAAGCTTTTCACTTCGATTTTTGTTTTAACTCTTTTGGCTTTTGTGACATCTTGTTCCTCTAGTAAAATTCAAACCAAAAAAAACACTCACAAATCCTATTCAACAAAAAGCAATTCCAACACTACTAAGGGGAATACTACCAGTAAAGGAAAATCATTTAAGAAGAACGCAATTGCAAGTTACTATCACGATAAGTTTAACGGACGTAGCACAGCAAATGGAGAAAAATTCAACAATAATAAATTAACAGCTGCACATAAAACGTTAGCCTTTGGGACGGTTGTAAGAGTTACGAATGTTGTAAACAGCAAATCTGTAGTTGTTACCATTAACGATAGAGGTCCTTTTACAAAAGGGCGAGAAATTGACTTATCTAAAAAAGCGTTTTTTGAAATAAGTGATAAAACAACGCACGGAACACTAAATGTTAATATTGAAATATTAAATTAAGAAAAAGTAGTAAGTAAAAACTTGCTACTTTTTGTTTTATATATGTAGTTGAATTATAAATTTTAATTTATGCGCTGACAGTTTGTCACATAATAAAATTTAATTCTATCTTTGCAGACTGAATAATACACTTTTAAGTGATTTATGGAAAAAGTAATTGACGAAAATAAACAAGGTACAAGCCTTACCTTAGAGCAAAACGACTCGAACCAAAAAAAACTTTTTATTGAGAGTTATGGCTGCCAAATGAATTTTTCTGACTCTGAAATTGTTGCTTCAATTTTAGCTAACGAAGGCTATAATACAACTCAAAATTTAGAAGAAGCAGATTTAGTGTTAGTTAACACGTGCTCTATTCGAGATAAAGCAGAGCAAACTGTTCGTAAGCGTTTAGAACAATACAATAAAATTAAAAAAATAAACCCTGGAATGAAAGTTGGGGTTTTAGGTTGTATGGCCGAACGTTTAAAAAGTAAATTTTTAGAAGAAGAAAAAATTGTTGATATGGTTGTTGGACCAGATGCATACAAAGACATTCCAAACTTATTAAAAGAAGTGGATGAAGGTCGTGATGCTATCAATGTTATTTTATCTAAAGAAGAAACTTACGGAGATATTGCACCTGTTCGTTTAAACTCTAACGGAGTTACTGCTTTTGTATCAATCACTCGTGGTTGCGACAATATGTGCACATTTTGTGTTGTACCATTTACACGTGGTCGTGAGCGTTCTCGTGAACCGCAAAGTATTATGGACGAGATTGCAGATTTATGGGAACGTGGTTTTAAAGAAATTACATTACTTGGTCAAAACGTTGACTCTTACTTATGGTATGGTGGCGGATTGAAAAAAGATTTTGATAAAGCTACTGAAATGCAAAAAGCTACAGCTGTAGATTTTGCACAACTTTTAGATATGGCTGCAACAGCGTATCCAAAAATGCGATTCCGTTTCTCAACTTCAAATCCACAAGATATGCATGAAGAGGTGATTCACGTTATGGCAAAACATCATAACATTTGTAAATACATCCATTTACCAGTTCAATCAGGTTCAACACGTATTTTACAAGAAATGAACCGCCAACACACGCGCGAAGAATATATGGCGTTGGTAGATCGTATTTATGCTATCATTCCAGAGATTTCTTTATCACAAGATATGATTGCTGGATTCCCTACAGAAACAGAAGAAGATCATAAAGATACTTTATCGTTAATGGAATATGCAAATTACGATTTTGGATTTATGTTTGCCTATTCAGAAAGACCAGGTACTTTAGCAGCACGTAAAATGGAAGACGATGTTCCAGAAGAGGTTAAAAAACGTCGTTTACAAGAAATTGTAGATTTACAACGTGATTTAGGTTTAAAACGTACGCAACGATTTTTAAATCAAACGGTTGAAGTGTTAATCGAAAAACCATCAAAACGTTCGAACGAACATTGGTCGGGTCGTAATTCACAAAACACAGTAGTAGTTTTCCCTAAAGAAAATTATAAAGTAGGAGATTTTGTTTTAGTAAAAATATCAGATTGTACATCAGCAACTTTAATTGGTGAAGCAGTTGGATACTCTGAAATGCAAAGCTAATCTTGTAAAAATATAATTTACTACATCTCAAAAAAAAGCTTATGGAAAGCGTTCAAACAATAAAACAACGATTCGAAATTATTGGTAACGACCCAAAACTGAACCGAGCACTTGAAAAAGCAATCCAAGTGGCTCCAACAGATATATCAGTACTAGTAACCGGAGAAAGTGGTGTTGGTAAAGAGAGCATTCCTAAAATAATACATGCACTTTCACACAGAAAACACGGCAAATATATTGCCGTGAACTGTGGTGCAATACCCGAAGGAACAATAGATTCTGAATTATTTGGTCACGAAAAAGGAGCTTTTACCGGAGCAACATCTACACGTGAAGGTTATTTTGAAGTTGCCGATGGCGGAACCATTTTTTTAGACGAAGTGGGCGAATTGCCTTTAACCACACAAGTTAGGCTTTTGCGTGTTTTGGAAAATGGTGAGTTTATTAAAGTAGGATCATCACAAGTACAAAAAACAAATGTACGCATTGTAGCTGCCACAAATGTGAAAATGCAAGATGCTATTGAAAAAGGAAAGTTTAGAGAAGATCTTTACTATCGTTTATCAACCGTCGAGATTAACTTGCCTCCGTTACGAGAAAGACATGACGACATCCATTTGTTATTCAGAAAATTTGCCGCAGATTTTGCTACAAAATACAAAATGCCATCTATTAAGTTAGATGAACAAGCGGTTCGATATCTTTCAAACTTTCAGTGGAATGGTAATATTAGACAACTTAGAAACTTTGCAGAGCAAATTTCAATTCTAGAGACCAAACGTGAAGTTAACCTTGAAACCATAAAAAATTACTTACCAATACAGGGTAAAAATTTACCTTCGGTAGTTGATACTAAAAAATCAGATTCTGATTTTAGTAACGAGCGTGAAATTTTGTATAAAATTCTGTGGGATATGAAAGCCGATTTAAACGATTTAAAAAAGCTTACTATGGAATTGATGCAAAACGGAAACTCTAAAAATGTGCAAGAGGATAATAAATCTTTAATTCAACGGATTTATGGAAGTAGCAACGAAACAGTAAATGCACAATCTAAAGAAAATAAAATTCCTGAAGAAAGCTTTACAGCCATTCCAATCTCTACAACTTCATCCTCATCTATTAAAACAGAATACGTGGATGAGTACGAACAAGAAACTGAGGACGATTTTTTACTTGCCGAAACTATTGACGAAGAAGATTCGTTGCGTTTAGATGAAAAAGAAATTGAACTTATTAAAAAAGCACTCGAAAGAAATCACGGAAAACGTAAAGCCGCGGCTGAAGAGTTAGGTATTTCGGAACGAACGCTTTATCGAAAAATTAAACAATTCGATTTATAAAAATGAGAAAAAAAATTCAACTTATATTTTCTAGTTTACTTTTATTGATTGTAAGCAGTTGTGGGATTTATAACTTTACTGGAACCGGAAAAATTGATGCCAGTTCATTTCAGGTAAACTACTTTTTTAATAATGCCTTGTTAGTTGAACCAGGAATTGAGAGAACTTTTACGGTTAAATTGCAAGATTTAATACAAGGACAAACCAATTTATCATTAACAAACTCTAACGGAGATTTAGTTTACGAAGGCGAAATTGTAGATTATCGTATCTCGCCAATGACGGCAACTGCAAATCAATTAGCAGCACAAAGCCGCTTATCTATTTCAATTAATGTACGCTTTTCTAACAAAAATAAACCTGAAGAAGATTTTGAAAAACGCTTCTCGCATTTTTACGATTATCCAGGGCAATCACAATTAACAGGAGCGCAATTAAACACTGCATTAGACGAAATTTTTGATCGTATCACACAAGATATTTTTACCGCTTCATTAGCAAAATGGTAACCGTATAAATTGAATTTATCTGATTTTACATATTTACTTTGCCATCCAAACGCAATAACCTCAGCACAAACTCAAGAATTAGAAGTGGTGCTGAAAGAATTTCCGTTCTTACAATCGGCCAGAGCTATTTATTTAAAAGGATTATACAATCAAAACAATTACAAGTACAATAGCGAATTAAAAATTTCTGCGGCATATACCACAGATCGAACCATTCTTTTTAATTTCATTACTTCAAAAATTTTTAAATCAATAAGCAGTACTGATTTGAAAAAGATTGAAGCCTTAAAAGAGATTTTAATTACCGATATTGAAGTTGTTTCACAACAAAAAAATAATTTACCCACTCAAACAAGTAGTCTAGAAGAATCAATTATCAAATCAATTATTCAGGCTGATAAAACAACTTTTGAACCTGTTAAAACTGAAAGTCAAGCTAATCTGGATGTTTTTAATGAGAATATAGAGGTTTTAAAACAAAACGAAGCAATTGAGCCAACATCTTTTAGTACAGACGAAAATCATAAAAAGTTGATTGATTTTAACCCAGACGAATCCCTTTCATTTTCACAATGGTTAAAATTAACTAAAATGCAACCTATTGAAAGGGAACCAAACATTTTAAATGCTGAAAATATACTGCAAGAACAGGAAGCAATAAACGATCGAGAAAATAAATTTAAAATTATAGATAAATTTATACAGACCAATCCAAAAATAATTCCGGTTAAAAATGCTACAATTACCCCAATAAATATTGAGAAATCTACAGAAGAGAAATCATATTTAATGACCGAAACATTAGCAAAAATTTATTTGGAACAAAAAAAATATCAAAAAGCAATACAAGCTTATGAAATTTTAATTTTGAAATATCCAGAAAAAAGTAGTTTATTTGCAGAACGAATACAAGAAATCAAAAATTTTCAAAATAACAATAATTAAAAAACAACCAATATGTTTACACTATTTTTAGTACTAATTACGGCAGTATGTTTATTGTTAATCGTAGTTATTATGGTACAAAACCCTAAAGGAGGAGGTTTATCTTCAACTCTTGGAGGTACACAAATGCTTGGTGGCGTACAAAAAACTACAGATTTTTTAGATAAAAGTACATGGACATTAGGATGTGTTTTGATGGGATTAATCTTATTTTCTTCTATCAGCTTTACATCTGAATTCGGTGATTCTGGATCTAAATTAATTGACAATTCAGTTGCTCCAGCTACACAGCCAGCTATTCCAGCTGTTCCAGCACAAAACGAAGCTCCTGCTGCAACTACTGAAGCTCCAGCTACTCCACAAGAATAGTCTTAAAAAAAATATACAAAATGTCAGTTTAATATATTAAACTGACATTTTTTTATGTAATAATGGCAGTAAATTTAAATTGGCACACTTTCTGACTATTTTTAAACAGAATTAAAATAAACAAAAACAACTTAAAATTTTTTATAAAATGGCATTAAACATTAAACCATTAGCAGACCGCGTAATTATTGAACCGGCTGCAGCTGAGACTCAAACTGCTTCAGGAATTATCATTCCAGATACAGCGAAAGAAAAGCCTCAAAAAGGGACTGTTGTTGCTGTAGGTAATGGTAAAAAAGACGAACCATTAACTGTAAAAGTTGGAGATACTGTTTTATACGGTAAATACGCAGGAACAGATTTAAAATTTGAAGGAAAAGATTACCTAATTATGCGTGAAGAAGATATTTTAGCAATTATCTAAATCAACAGAAATTAAAAAGTAAATCAAATTCTTAAAACTTTAAAAAAAAAATAAAATGGCAAAAAGCATAAAATTCGATATCGAAGCTCGCGAAGGTTTAAAACGTGGAGTTGACGCATTAGCAAATGCAGTAAAAGTAACTTTAGGACCAAAAGGTCGTAATGTAATTATTTCTAAATCATTTGGTGCACCACACGTTACTAAAGATGGTGTTTCTGTTGCTAAAGAAGTAGAGCTAGAGGACACTTTAGAAAACATGGGAGCACAAATGGTAAAAGA
>CANRKI010000030.1 GCA_947631175.1 uncultured Flavobacterium sp. | reverse complement strand
TTTACTTTTCTTGCCATAAAAAATGCCCCCAAAAGTGTCTAACTTTTTGGGGGCAGTGTATTAAAGGTTGGCTTTTGATTATATTTAATGTTAATTATAAAATTAACATGGCATCACCGTACGAGTAAAATTTATAATTCTCTTTTATAGCTTCGTCATACGCTTTGCGCATTAAATCGTGGCCCATAAAAGCAGAAATCATCATTAACAAAGTTGATTTTGGTGTGTGGAAGTTAGTAACCATACAATCTGCAACAGAGAAATCGTATGGAGGGAAAATAAATTTATTTGTCCAACCATCAAACGGATTTAAGGTACGGCTAGACGATACTGAACTTTCCATCGCACGCATAGAAGTTGTACCAATAGCACAAACTTTGCTCTTTTTAGTTTTAGCATTGTTCACAATATCACAAGCTTCTTGCGATATGTGAATCTCTTCCGAATCCATTTTATGTTTCGATAAATCTTCAACCTCAACTGGATTAAAAGTACCTAAACCAACGTGTAAAGTTAACTCTGCAAAATCAACACCTTTAATTTCTAAACGTTTCATTAAATGTTTAGAAAAGTGTAAACCAGCAGTTGGAGCTGCAACAGCACCTTCTTCTTTAGCGTAAATTGTTTGGTAGCGTTCCGCATCTTCTTCCTCAACCGGACGTGTAATATATTTAGGGATTGGCGTTTCACCAAGCTCAACTAATTTTGAACGAAACTCCTCGTAAGAACCATCATATAAAAAACGTAACGTACGCCCACGAGACGTAGTATTATCAATTACCTCAGCCACTAACGAATCGTCGTCACCAAAATATAATTTATTACCAATACGAATTTTACGAGCCGGATCTACTAAAACGTCCCATAAACGTTGCTCAGCATTTAATTCTCTTAATAAGAAAACCTCAATACGTGCACCAGTTTTTTCTTTATTTCCGTATAAACGAGCAGGAAAAACCTTAGTGTTATTTAACACCATAACGTCTCCTTCGTCAAAATACTCAATAATATCTTTAAATAATCTATGCTCAATTTCCCCTGTTTTACGGTGAACTACCATTAAACGAGATTCATCTCTGTTCTCTGCAGGATATTCAGCAAGTAATTCCGCAGGTAAATTAAAATTGAAATTAGATAACTTCATGTGTCATATATTAAAATGTTTACAAATATACAACATCAAGATAGGGGTTGTCAAGTGTTTTAAGGTTTATTTTAAAATTGTTGTTTTTTGTAGCGTTAACAAACTACCATTACACCAAATCCTTAAACCCGCTGTTCGCTGTATCTTTTAGTTTATGGCTTCGAGAACCTCAGCCACCACTAAAAGGATGCCGCTACCATCGGGGCTAATGTTTGAGTATGTGTTGCAGGATAATTAGAACAAAAAAATAATTTCATGATATTTAAGCAAATGCTAAATTTAAAATAGACAAGCAACGTCTATTTTGTTATATTTATAATAACAATCAAATATTATTTTATATGAAAGAAAATATATTTAAAAATATATTATATTCTTTTTATCCTAAAAATATATGTTTTAGAAATGAAAGAGAAAATTATTTAAATAGTCATGAGTATATAAAATTAAATAATTGGTTAAAATTTAATAATAAGTATATAATACCTAAAGTTTCTTCTAATATTAGAAAAGCTATTTTAGAAAATAATATAGCTAATAATATTGAGGATAATTCTTTAATTGAATTTATGAATGATAGGTGTATTGTATTACAAATTGGAATATATGAGGATGAAGTTGTAGATTTAATTAAAATATATATTAGCCTTTTAGTCCCATTTTATTTTATTTGTGTTATCGATTGTAAATTAAAAACTAATTCCATACGTCCATCTTCAGTTCCAAAACGTAATTTTACTAAAGAAAATGATAAGTATAGTGTTATGATTAGTCAAATTTCTAATATTTTGGAAACGCAATTGGATTATAGTTTTTTCGATGATAAATATATAAATATTAAAGTCCCAGATATTTCTTTTATGGATTTCCGATTTGGAGAATTTTCTTTATTTAATGCTTTTTTTACAGATGAAAATGCTTTGTAACATATGTTTAATTTTTATATCAATTTTATTTACATCTTGTAGTAGCTACGAAAAAATAGGTGATTTTAAATATAAAACTAAAAGGATGCCGCTACCATCGGGGCTATGCAAGTAGTTAATTCATTTACAATAAAACTATAATTGCGCCTCAATAAATTTTAATTAACTTTAATTCCTACATATTTTAAAAAACCAACCTACTTTATGAAAAAACTTTTTTTTCTTTTTGCAATCTTAATTTTAACCAGCTCTTGTTATTATTTAGCTGCTTTTGCTAGCGAAATCGATCCAAACATAAATGCTAATCCTACAGATATAGTTGGAACTTGGAAATTAGACAAAGAATCGTACAATCACTTGGTAAAAACGGAAGCTTTAGACAGTATTTTTTTAGAAATAAAAGCTGATTCGAGTTATACTATTAATACTTCGTTACAAATTTTTAAAGATAAGCATCAACAAAAAGACAGTTTAGATGTTAGACTAATTGACAATGTTAAAACCCATGGAATTTGGAACCTTTTAAATACTAATTTTATTAATGAAAAAACTAAAAGAGAATATAAATCTTGTAGGATAGATTTAAAGGATAAAAAAGGAAATTATATCTCGAAAATTAATCCTTACCTAACTGTTTATAAACTTAAGGATAAAGAGGAATATGAATTATGGCATTATTTTGAAGATCCGGATTCGATGATAAGACTACGATTTACAAAAGTAAATTCAAGTAATAATTAAAAAAACATGAATACTAAAACTATAAATCATTTTTTGTCTAATAATTTATTTTTTTTTCTAACATTAATCATAATATGTTCTTGTGAAAAAAAAGATACCTGTGGTAATACTGTTAACTATACTGGAATATATGAAAACAAGTATATTGAAGGAGCAACGAACTATTTAATTTTATATGATGATGGAACTTTTGTACAGAAATATAAAAAAAATAATATCGAAAAAATCAATAAAGGAAGTTGGGAATATTACAATCGGGAAAACTATTGTTCAATAAAATTTAAAAATTTAAAATTGTTACATAAGGTTCCTCATGAGTATTTTAAATTAGATTCTGTAATTAACTTTATACCTATTTTTAGAAATAATAAAATAATGTTTGTGGAAGATTTACCTTTTGAATACGATTTTGTAAAGACGGATTTAACCACAAACGAATTATAAGCATATTATTTTTTTGCACTCAAGCTTACATTTAGCCCCGATAGAGGCGATATCCTTTTTATTTTTGGCGGCGAAGCCTGAACCAAAATAAAAAGATAAAGCCGAAAGCGGGAAACCAAGTATATTTTATTCCCGAGCGATTACTGCTCTAAAAAAACAAAAAACCTCAGCACATTATATGCTGAGGTTTGTTTTTATTGTAGGTTAAAACCTAAGGTTTTCATGTTATCCCAAAAATCGACAAAAGATTTGGAAACCACCTCGGCTTCGAGAATTTTTAATTCGCATTTTGCTGCAAGCGGCGCAAATGCCATGGCCATACGATGGTCTTGATAGGTTTTAATTTCGATGGTTTTTAAATTTTTAAAAGTTGTAACATCAAAATTTTGTAGGGTTAAACTGTCGTTTGTTGTTGTAATTTGAGCTCCAAACTTAGAAATTTCGGTTTGTAAAGCTAATAAACGATCGGTTTCTTTAATTTTTAAAGTGTGTAATCCGGTTAAATTACAACCAATTCCCAATCCTAAACAAGTTACCGCAATGGTTTGGGCAATGTCTGGCGCGTTTTGTAAATCGATAGTTACCGAAGTTTCTGTAGGTTCGGCCACCTTGGTTAAAGTAATAGCATGCTCGTTAAAAACAGTTGCTACACCAAAACTTTTGTAAATAGTTTGTAACACGCTATCGCCTTGTAAACTATTGGCTTTGTATGCCGAAATGCTAACCGTAAAACCAATATTTTGTAAGGCAACTATGCTGTAAAAATACGATGCCGAACTCCAATCGGACTCGACCGTAAAATTAGTTTTTGTTAGTTTCGGCGTTGGCTTTACTACAATGGTGCTTCCGTTAAAATGATTTTCGATTCCTAAATCTGTAAGAATTTGTAAGGTCATTTTTATGTACGGAACCGATGTTATTTGGCCTAACAGTTCCAGTTCTAAGCCGTTTTTTAACTTGGGCGCAATTAAAAGTAAGGCCGAAATGTATTGGCTACTTACGTTGGCTTGTATTTGTACTTTGCTTTTCGTAATTGTGGTTCCGGAAATTGCGAGTGGCGGAAATCCGGGATTTTGTAGGTACAAAATATTTGCGCCAAGTTGTTGCAAAGCATCTACTAAAACTTCGATAGGACGTTCGTGCATTCGGGTTGAACCTTGCATTACTACATTTTGGTTTGCCGCTGTGGCATAAAACGCAGTTAAAAAACGCATGGCTGTACCGGCATGGTGAATATCTTTTACTGAATTGGTAGATTGTAATGCTTTTTGCATGACCTCGCTATCGTCTGAATTTGACAGATTGGTAATGGTTAAATTTGGATATAATGCTTGCAAAAGCAACACACGATTAGATTCTGACTTACTGCCCGAAACTTTTATGTGTTGGTTAGAAATTACGTTTTTTGCGTTTAGAATTATATCCATTGGTATTATTTTAATTTTTCGTTATTGTGGTGACGGTCGTGGTCGCGTTTGGTTTTTACGTCCATTTTTTTGTCGAAAGCAGCTTGTAAATCAACTCCGGTTTGGTTTGCTAAACATAAAACTACAAAAACAACGTCGGCAAGTTCTTCGCCTAAATCTTTGTTTTTGTCACTTTCTTTTTCAGATTGCTCACCGTAACGACGTGCAATAATACGTGCTACTTCTCCTACTTCTTCGGTTAACTGTGCCATGTTTGTTAATTCGTTAAAGTAACGAACACCGTGCTCTTTAATCCAAGTATCAACTGCTAATTGAGAATCTTTTATATTCATGATTATTGTTTATCTATTTTTTTAGAGAATAAAGGTTTTAAAAATTTGTCGTACAAAAACATAATTATGATAAATAATATCCACTTACCAATTATCGAGGCAATACATATCTCGTTTAGTTTAAAAGAACAAAAGAGCTCTTCTGGAGACATTAGTATGGTAACTAAAAGGTAAACGATAGTATATATAAAAAGTTTTTTAAAAAATTGTTGCATTATTCTTTATTTTTAGAATCTATAAGTATGGTTACTGGTCCATCGTTAACTAATGCAACCTTCATATCGGCACCAAATTTCCCGGTTTGAATTTTCTTTCCTAAATCAATTTCTAACTGATTTACAAAACTTTCGTATAACGGAATGGCAATTTCTGGTTTAGATGCTTTAATATAAGAAGGTCTGTTTCCTTTTTTTGTTGCCGCATGAAGGGTAAATTGAC
Organism: uncultured Flavobacterium sp.; assembly: GCA_947631175.1. GTDB lineage: Bacteria > Bacteroidota > Bacteroidia > Flavobacteriales > Flavobacteriaceae > Flavobacterium. The sequence continues at coordinate 18,145 of CANRKI010000030.1, read as the reverse complement.
TTACTACTATAATATCACCTTTGGTATCTTTAATCGATAGGTTCATGACATCGTTTTCGTCACCAAAAATTCTAAGATTAACAATTTTATTAGTTAACCATTTAATATCTTCGTTGGTATCGGCATCTTCGATACCAACTAAAATAAGAAGCCCAAAATTAATTTGGGCTACTTTGTTATTATTTATTGTAACCGAAGCTTCGGAAACTCGTTGTAAAACTACTTTCATATTATTCTAATCCATGACGTTTTGGATCACTGTATATATCGGTTCTGTAATGATTTTGTTCGTCATCACCTTCTAAAATTTGTATGTAACTGCGGTATCGTGACCACGAAATTTCATCTTGATCTAATGCGTCTTTAACAGCACATTGCGGTTCTTCTTTATGCAAACAGTTATTAAATTTGCATTGATCTTTTAAGGCAAAAAATTCGGGAAAATAATCGGTAACTTCTGTTTTTTCCATGTCAACAATTCCAAAACCGCGAATACCTGGTGTATCAATAATTTTAGCTCCAAAGGATAAATCGAACATTTCGGCAAAAGTTGTAGTGTGTTGTCCTTGCTGATGTTGTTCCGAAATTTCTTTAGTTTTTAAATTTAAACCTGGCTCTAAAGCATTTACTAAAGTTGATTTTCCTACACCTGAATGTCCGGAAAACATCGAAACCTTATCGATCATTAAGGCTTTCAGCTCGTCAATTCCTTTTCCGGTTGTTGCAGAAACACGGATACATTTATATCCAATTTGAGAGTAAATATGTTGTAAATAAAGTTGATCGTCTAAGGCATCCTCACTTAGTGTATCTATCTTATTAAATACAATAATAGCCTCAATACCATAAGCCTCGGCAGTGACTAAAAATCGATCGATAAAACTTGTTGTAGTAATTGGATTATTTATAGTAACCAAAACAAACATTTGGTCTACGTTTGAAGCAATAATATGAACTTGTTTAGAAAGGTTTACTGACTTTCGAACTATATAGTTACGTCGGTCTGTAATTGCGGTAATAACTCCCGTAACTACATCCGAGGTTTCATCTAATTCGTAAACAACATGATCACCAACCGCAATTGGGTTTGTGCTCTTTATTCCTTTTATTCTAAACTTACCTTTAATACGACATTCAACAAAATTATTTTCTTCTGTTTTAACCGTGTACCAGCTCCCTGTTGATTTATAAACAATTCCATTCATGCGAGCAAAGATACTATTTTTATACGTATCGTATTAAACTTTTAAGGTATTACGTTGCACAATATTGTGAATATCATAGTAAAAATCATTTGTTTTGTATTTTTGATTTTTAGCTATTTTACTGAAGTTTACTTTAACTATTTGCCCGTTAGACAATGTTAAAATAATAGCATCAGCTTTTTTCTCGATTTCTATAATATTTTTGATTTTGATAATTTGTGGAAAGAAACCATCGTACATCACTATTTTATGTTTATTTGCTTTGACGTAATATCCATTAATTCCAAAAAAATTTATTCCTAATAAAATAAGACTGATAAAAGCTCCTACATAGAAAAATAAATTTAATTGACCTTGCAACAATAAATAGATAGGATATACTAGACCTAGTACTCCTATAAGATCAGTGATTTTTATATCTAATGTTCTTGATTTAATTTTATGATACATCATAGGGATTAAAATATAACATTTACATATTTACAAAAAAAATCTACTTTTACAAACAAAAACTTGTTATTTATTTACTATTTTTTCTTGATGTACAATACTTTCCTGATGAATTGCTTTAAAAAGTGCTAGAATAAATTCTTCTGTTAAGCCTTTATTTTTTCCTTCTTCAATAACTCGATCCAACATGTTTTTCCATCTAACATTTTGTAAAACAGCTACATTATGTGATTTTTTAAGACGACCTATTTCATCAGAAATTTTCATTCTTTTAGAAAGAATGTCAATAATCTTAGAATCGGTTTCGTCGATTTGTAATCTTAAATTTTCTAACTTTTTATTATAAATTTCAGAAATTTCAGTCTCTTTTCGTATTCTTAAGTCTAAAAATATTTGTTTTAACGTTTTTGGGGTAACCTGTTGCGCTGCATCGCTCCAAGCATTTTCGGGATCAATATGCGTTTCAATAATCAATCCATCATAATTTAGGTTCAAAGCTTGTTGCGAAACTTCAAAAATCATATCTCTTTTTCCCGTAATATGAGACGGATCACAAATTAAAGGTAAATCAGGAAAACGATTTTGTAATTCAATCGGAATTTGCCATTCTGGAATGTTACGGTATTTTGTTTTTTCATAAGTAGAAAACCCACGATGAATCACGCCTAACTTTTTAATATTCGCATTATACAAACGCTCTAACCCACCAAGCCATAAAGACAAGTCAGGATTTACAGGGTTTTTTAATAGTACTATTTTATCGGTTCCTTGTAAGGCATCAGCAATTTCTTGTACGGCAAATGGATTTGCTGTTGTACGAGCACCTATCCATAAAACATCAACTCCGTAAGCTAATGCAAGTTTTACATGATTTGCCGTTGCAACTTCGGTCGCAATTAGCATTCCGGTCGCTTCTTTAGCTTTTTTTAACCATTTTAAGCCTATTTCGCCAACACCTTCAAAACCACCTGGTCGTGTTCTTGGTTTCCAAATTCCAGCTCTAAAAATTGTAACATCCGAATTTTTTAATTCGTGTGCAATTTTTAAAACTTGGTCTTCTGTTTCTGCGCTACAAGGTCCTGCTATTACAAGCGGATGAGATAAATTAAAATCATCTAACCAAGTGCGTAATTGGGGTGTATTTTCCATTTTTAATTTTTTTATAATGAATGTAAAACCGCTTGTGACTGTTTTACACGTAAAATAGCTTCATCTATTAATTCTTCGGATAGGCATAACGAAAATCGAATGTAATTGTTTCCGTTACTGCCAAATATTGATCCGGGAGTAATAAAAATATGATTGTTTTGTAATTGTTCCTCGATCATTGCTTCGGCTGATTTAGTATTTTCTGGGAGTTTTGCCCAAACAAACATTCCCGAACTATTTTTATCAACTTTACAATTTAAAAGTTGAGCCAACTTAATTACTTTGTTTTTACGCGATGTATAAATTTTATTCTGTTCATTAAACCAAACTTCCGGCAAATTTAATGCTTTAATCGCACCTTTTTGAATGCCGTAAAACATACCACTATCCATATTGGATTTCACCTTTAAAATCGCATCAATATAGTATTTAGCTCCCAAAACCATTCCAACACGCCATCCAGACATATTAAATGTTTTTGAAAGCGAATTTAATTCAATTGCAACATCTTTTGCGCCTTCGCAATCTAAAACAGAAATCGGATGGTCGTTTAAAATAAAACTATACGGATTGTCATTCACCAATAATATACGATGGGCTTTTGCAAAAGCAATCATTTTATCAAAAAGTTGCTTGCTTCCCGTTGCGCCTGTTGGCATATTTGGGTAATTGATAAACATGAGTTTTACTTGAGATAAATCCGAACTTTCAAAATCATCAAAATTAGGTTCCCAATTATTGTTTTCATCCAAATTATAATAAACAGCTTGGGCTCCAACCAGTTTTAACACCGAATTGTACGTAGGATATCCAGGATTAGGAACCAAAACTTTATCTCCTGGATTTAAAAAAGCCATTGCGATATGCATAATTCCTTCCTTAGATCCCATTAAGGGTAAAACTTCGGATTTAGGATCTAAAGCCACGTTATACTTAGTTGAATAAAAATGAGCCATCGCCTGGCGTAACTCTAGCAACCCTTGATACGATTGATATTGATGTGCTTTTGGATCATGCATAGCTTGCTTTACAGCGGCAACAACACTTTCGTGCGGGCTTAAATCGGGGCTACCTATTCCTAAATTTATTACTTTTTTTCCGTTTGCGATCATTTGTGCAACTTCTCGCAATTTAACCGAAAAATAATACTCTTGTGTATTTTGTAATCTATTTGCTAAAGTTATCATACCAATGCATTTTTATATTCGCCTAATATTTTTAAATCTTGAGTTAGTAGTTTTACTAACGAAATTGCCTTTTTGTATTCCTCATAATTTTGAAAAGTTAAATCCACAAAAAACGAATATTTCCAAGGGGTTTCGATTACTGGAAGAGATTGAATACGAGTTAAATTTAAATTGCAATCCTTCATAATATTTAAAACGGTAGCTAAGCTTCCGCCTGTATGATCTAAAACAAATTTTAACGATGCTTTATTAATCACATTCAGGTCCATTAAATTGGCTTTTGTTTGCAGAATTACAAAACGAGTCATGTTATTTTTAATGGTTTGAATTTGCTTTTCAATAATTTGTAAATCGAATAAGTTCGCCGCAGCTTCACTTGCAATAGCGCCAATACCTTTTAAATTTTGCACTCGAATTCTGCGTGCGGTTTCGGCTGTATCTACATCTTCAATCAGTTTTATATGCGGATATTTAGCAAAAAAATCCTGACATTGTAAAAGTGCCATAGGATGCGAATGCACCTCAAAAATTTCATCAATAGTTTGCTCAGGCAACACCATTAAATTTTGATTAATCGTTAAATAATATTCCCCAACTATATGTAAATTATGGAAATCAATTAAAGCATGATTGGGCAAAATAGATCCCGCAATTGAGTTTTCGATCGCCATAACACCAACATCCGATTTAGCAGATAACAAACTATTTACCAAATCAATAAACGACATACATTCGTCTAAATTTTGATACTCCGTAAAATATTCTTTCGCCACTTGATGATGAAAAGATCCTTTAATTCCCTGAATTGCGATTGTATTGTTCATGATTGGTCAAAAAAAAATCCCGACGGAAAACCATCGGGATTTGTTATATAGATAAAATAATTTACTTATTCAAATACAGACATACAACAAATCCCTTCTCTGTTCCAAAAGAAGTAAAAGAAAGTGTTGTAAAAAAAAGTAGCAGATAAATTCATACTAATTTTGTCCTTTTTTAATATTTGATTTAAACAAATGTAAAAAATATTTATTCACAATAACAAGAAAAAAAAATAATTTTTTTAAAAACTATAATTACTACCTTTGTTTAAACTGAATTAGTAAACATGTCTATAGAAGTAAAAAATATTTCGAAATTTTACGGAGAACAACAAGCCTTAACAAACGTAAATTTCACGATTAAAAAAGGAGAAATTGTTGGATTTTTAGGACCTAATGGCGCTGGAAAATCTAGTTTAATGAAAATTTTAACGACCTACTTAACCGCCAACGAGGGCGAGGCTTTTATTAATGGCTTTAATGTAGAAACACAACCTAAAGACGTACAAAAATCAGTAGGATACTTACCTGAACACAACCCTTTATATCTTGATTTATATATTCGTGAATACCTAGCTTTTAATGCAAATGTGTACAAAATAGCCAAATCAAGAATAGACGAAGTAATTGCATTAACCGGACTTACACCCGAATCGCATAAAAAAATTGGGCAACTATCTAAAGGATATCGCCAACGTGTTGGCTTAGCTACCGCATTGTTACACGATCCCGAGGTTTTAATTTTAGATGAACCAACTACAGGTTTAGATCCCAACCAATTAATTGAGATTAGAGATTTAATTAAAAATATTGGTAAAAACAAAACCGTATTTTTATCGACTCATATCATGCAAGAAGTTGAAGCTATTTGTGACCGCGTAATTATTATAAACAACGGAAAAATAATCACCGACAACAAACTAGAAACCTTAATTACTGAGGAGAAAGCCAAACAACAAAATATTATTGTTGAGTTTGACAAAGAAATTAGTGAAGCTGTTTTACTACAAATTCCAAACATTACAACAGTACAATTAATTGCATCAAATACCTGGGAACTTGTTTTTAACGCCAACGAAGACATGAGAACATATATTTTTGATTTTGCTCAAAAACAGCAATTACGTACGTTACAGCTGTATTTGAAAGACAAAAATCTAGAAGCTATTTTTAGAGAAAAAACAGCAAAAAAATAACAAAAAACCTCAGAAATAATCGTTTCTGAGGTTTCTTTTTTTATAAGAAGCAGAATCGTTTGGAGACAAAATAAAACGGATTTCCCGCTTTCGCCTTAATCTTTTTATTTTTTTGCTTCGAGAACCTCAGCTAACAAATAAAAAGGATATCGGCTCTATCGGGGCTAAAAGTAAGCTCTTACTTTTCTACTATATTTAGTGTACTAATTTTATTAATACCTTTATTATAAGTTACATCAATTAAAACACCTTCTTTTGGATAATTCAAAATTAGAAACAAAATATTATTTTCCACTTTGTATGATAAAACTTCTACATAGTTTAAAGAACTTAAAAGATCCTTTTCATGAAGCATTTTTATTTCAAGATTATTACTTATTTTTTGGTCACAATCAAATAAATCATTTTCAACAAAATATAAAACTTTTCGTTCCTTAAGATTAGTGTGTAAATATTTTTCAACTTGTTTGTTTGAAAAAATATCTTTTAATAATTCACAATTATTATCAAATTTACAATGAAATATCAGTAAATTAAGTAATATCAATATTTTCATAATCATCTTCTTTTAATTAAAATTTCATGCGCTTACACTTCTATTCACTATACCTTAAATATACCTTATACTTGTAGTATTCCTTATCAAATTTTTTATCAATTATATAATAATTAACTTTTCCTTTTTTAGTAGTCTGATAATTGCTTTTTCTAAATTCATTAACACATACAATATCATCAGGAGTAAAAACTGTAAGAGAATTAATTACAATAGGTTTTTCATAACAAGTAAATGTTATATACTTATCAAAATTATCAGTATTTTGCAAAAAGTTTTTTTTATATTTTTCAAATTCTTCCTTAACTTTTTGCTCTGTTTCGAAACCTTCTTTAACAATATTGAAAATCAATTGTTCAGTATTGTTCTCTATTTTAACAAATTCATTATTACCAGCAATTAAAATATAAATGTTTTCTTGAGCATTTAGCTGAAAACAAAAAAATAAAATTAATAAATATTTCATAATGTTTAATTTTCAAAATTATCTATAATTTGTTCGATTCTTATCCTTTCAATATTTGACAAATTATTCCAAGAAATTGTATTCCATAAACCAACCCAAGATAATGCATCAATTATATCTGAAGGTACAGAATTATCGTACTCAGATAGTGCATTTCGGATTATTATTCTATAATGTTCAGCCATCATTTGATGTTGTGCAGAAGTGGATGTGAGTCCTGGAGTTAAATTATTTAACCATCTAACATAATAATCTGCTAAACCAGGAAAGTTGTCCCTCATGTTAATTATATCTGTAAGTGTAATATTATCTAAACTTGGATGTCTAATTTCTGACAACATTTTTCTAAAAATTTCCGCATGTATCATTTCATGAATTAAAGTTCTAGCAATAGATAAATCTGGTCTCTCTAGATTATTTCCATTAAAAATAATTGTAATAATATAATTGTCAGGAGGACTCGTTTCTGCATTTATTGATGCTGGTAAACTAGTCGAAACATCTAATTTTAAATGCGCAACTGAAAACTGAGAATCAAAATTTTGTAAATATCTTTTGAATGTAGGCAAACCACCAGATCTGTTAAACACTCTCATTAATTTAGCATTATTCTTAAAACTAGAAGTAATAATTACTTCATATCTAAAGTCGACATCTCCCCCATTTATTAATTCTTTTAACGCTTCAATAGCAAATTCACTCGCCTCTAAACTATAATTATGTTCCAATAAATATTGGGTCATATCTTGGGTATATTGGGTATTCGCACTATTATTCCACCAATTTTTTTGTTCTGGAGTTAAACTTCTAAAAAATCTAAAACTAGAATCATCTATAAGTATTGGTGTTGTTACTAATGGATTACCATCTTGATCAGCTAAACCAGGAGTTTGTGGTGTAGGTGTATTTCCAGTTCCATCTCCTGTACCAGGATTACTTGGGTAATAACCTGTTCCATCACCACTATTTCCACCGCCACCATGGCCACCACCTTCGTATCCATTACCTGGAACTGTTGGGACAGACGGGTTTGATCCTCCTCCTGATCCACCACCGCTTCCACAATTAATATCAATAATTACAGCAACAAGACTTTTAACATTATATTCTAACCGACCATTACATCCACCTGAATAAGTATTAGGAGGATAATATTCTGATGTTCCATCATTTCGATGACAAACAATTCCATATTCATATTTAAATGTAACACAATCGGATGTATTAGTTAAAACCCTTGAAGATGTTTCAAAATTTAAAATAGTTGTAGGTGTTTTATCAATAAGTAATCCACCATTTTCAATTTCTCTTTTCTCACTAGGTGTCAATGAATATTCAGCTATATAAGCGTTGTAATTTCCAGATACATCTTTATGTAAAATTAAATTATCCACTTGATTAATTTTGGAATCATCAATAATTCTAAAAGTTATAGATTGATAATTATCTTTTGATATTAAAACTATATTTGAAGTATCTATTACAACTCCAAAATTTTCATCGTAAACACCTTTACGGTTAAACGATGCTTGTTTTTTTACCTTAAACTTTTCAAACTCTTTAAAAGCTTTGGTATTATAGGTTAATTGGCGGTAGCTAATTTTTTTAGTCTGATAATTAGATGTAGCTAAATTAGTTTGTTGTGTAACAGAATCATCCTGCGAACACGAAGTAAGTAAGTAAGTAAGTAAGTAATAAAATACTTAACAATTTGTTTTTCATAAATTATTTAATTTGTTAATTTTTTAAATATAAAAATTAATAACGTTATTAAAAATAATTTTTAACAAAAATTTAATACTTATAATAAACTAACTCTAATTATAACTAAAATTGCAATAGCCTCCTCTATATTGTAACAAGAATTTTGCTGTATTTAACTACTTAATCTAATTATATTGAATTTTTCACTCTGAATCAAATAAAATGAAAAATCTAAAGATTTATTCTTAATTGAAAAGATAAGGTAGCCGCTCTACTCAGACACAAAACGTTTTAACTTTAAATATAAAACTTATAATGGAATAAACTACATGCATAGCCCCGATTGCAGCGGCATCCTTTTTATTTTTAACATTTCGACTTTGACTCCGCTCAGTCACCAAAAAATAAAAAGATATAGCGAAAAGCGGGTTGAAATAGTTAGTGTAAAGAGAATTTGCGAACGCTACAAATAAAAAAGCTACACTTATTATGGTGTAGCTTGTGTTTTATGCTTGTAAAAGTTCGATAATTTTATTCTCGACTTGTTCGCTATCCCAAATGTTTTGAATGTTTGGAATTTGCAAAATTTGCTGCATCAAGGCGTGTTGTTTGTCCCCAATTTCAAGCGCTTTAGCATATGGATCGTGCGAAAAAGTTACACGATCGTATAACGGTAACCATTTTTCGGGATGTTTTTTTGCAAAATGTTGCTCGATTTTTTTCTGCAATAAAAAGTTTTCGTCGGCAGTTTGCGTTCCCATTTCTAAAAAATTGCGGAACGAAAGCTCGGCAATTGCATCTGCATTTGGTTTACGCGATTTTTGATATTCATCTAAAACCTTTTCCCAATCGCTACCGTAGGTATTCATCATTTCGGCTAAAATAGTTACATCTTCAAATCCAGCATTCATTCCCTGTCCGTAAAATGGAACAATGGCGTGCGCCGAGTCGCCAATTAATGCAATTTTATCTTTAAAAACCCATGGATAACATTTCATGGTTACTAATGAACTGGTTGGATTTTTAAAGAAATCGGTCACCAATTCTGGAATTACGGCAATGGTATCTGGAAAATGTTTTTCGAAAAATTGTTGCACCAGCTCTTTTGTATTTAATTGTTCGAAAGAGTTTTCGCCTTCAAAAGGCATAAAAAGTGTGCACGTAAAACTGCCGTCTAAATTAGGTAAGGCAATTAGCATAAATTCGCCGCGCGGCCAAATATGAAACGAGTTTTTATCTAATTTATGAGTTCCGTCTGCGTTTGCAGGAATATTTAATTCTTTATAACCTGTGTTTAAAAAAAACTGCGAATAATTAAATCGGTTTTGGCGTTGCATACGATGACGAACACGTGAAAAAGCACCATCGGCACCAAAAATCATGTCGTATTTTAAGGCTTCCCATTCGCCACGTTCGGTTTCGCCAGTATATAAAGTAGCTGTTTCGAGTTCGATATCCCAAATACGAGTTTCGAACTTAAATTCAACCCCTTCTTTATCGGCTAAATCAATCATTAGTTTATTTAATCCACCACGAGAAATAGAAAAAATACTTTCGCCATTTAAACCGTAAGGTTGGTATTTTAAATTTTGATTAGGAATATGAATGGCTCTTTTATCCATTGGAATTCCAACTTTATAAATTTCATCAGCAATTCCAAGTCCTTCTAAAGCTCGCCAACCACGGTGCGACATGGCAAGATTGATAGAACGACCTGTAAAATCGATGGTTCTAATATCTTTACTTCTATCAAAAACATGGACCGTGTGACCTGCTCGTTTTAAATACATGGCCAATAGTGTTCCGACCAAACCAGAACCTACTACTGCTATTTTTTGTGAATTTTGCATTTAATTATTTAGAATAAACATAATGAATGGTAAAAATACACATATTTTAGGATTTAAGTAATAAAACATAAAAAAATCCTCTGTAAAAAGAGGATTTTAATGATATTAGTCACGCTCGTAAATACAACAGTTATGAAGGTTTTCATAATCTTCTTTTGTTGCTTTTATAGCTTCGTCGTTATATTTTGTATCGTGTCCAACTTTTGCAACAGCTTCTTGCACTTTAGTTGGATTTGCTTTTTTATCGTTTAACATAACATGTAGGGTTTGATCCTCAGCATGCCATTCTGCAGAGCGAACTCCTTTAACCGAATAAGCAGCTTTTTCGATACGTTTTTTACACATACCACAATTTCCTTTTACCTCGATATCATATTTACCTTTTACTGGTTTTGTATCGTGTTTTTCTTGTGCTTGCATTGTGATTCCAAAAAGAGATACCACAGCGATTAGAATATACTTTTTCATGATTTATTGATTTTATTTTTATTGAAATTTGTAACGTAATCCGGCGTAATACATTTGACCAAACAACGGACCGTATATCATAGAACTATCAAAATTTGGACCAAACGGATCTGTGCTTCCTAAAATTGGGCGATCTTGTTTGTAATTTGTCATATTTTCTCCACCAACATACATTTCGAATTTACTTGAGAAAACTTTAGTAATTTGAGCATTTATTGTGCCAAAAGGATTGGTATAATCAGCAAAACGCTCGTTCACTGGGTTAGTTGCTGTATTTGGCATACGTTGTTTTCCTAACCAATTATAGGTTACATCAAACTTCCAATTTCCTTTTCCGTTATCGTGTGTTTGATATTCTGCATTGGTAAAGAAACGATGTTTTGCTTGCAACGGACGTTGTAATCTTCCCGATGAATAATCCGTTTCGATATCGTAATATTTGTATGCTGAACGTAAGTTTAAATGTTTGATTAGTTCTATATTAAAATCTAACTGAAAAGAGTTTGCAAATGATTTTCCGTTTAAGTTATGAAAAACCACTTGTTGCGGACTCGCATCCACATCGACCACGGCTTGATTTTGAAAATCTGTTCTGTAAAAATCAAAACCAGCATCGGCACGTTTGCCAAATAAAGTAAATTTTTGGTTGAAGCTGATTCCGTAGTTCCATGCAATTTCAGGATCTAAACCATATAATTTTCCGTTTGTATCAGCCACAACAAATTGACGAGACGAAGCTAATAGGTTTTGATTTTCGGCAAAAATATTTGCAGCACGTTTACCGCGACCAGCCGAAGCTCTTATTACCGCATCTTCCCACGGTACATAACGAGCATGAATTCGTGGAGTGGCAAAAACACCTAAACGGTTGTGATAATCTACACGACCACCTAAAATTAAACTAAAATTATTTAAGTTATCATAGGTGTACTCGAAAAAAGCACCTACAGAATTATCTTTTCTGCTCCAATCTACTAATGTATTTTGAAATAAAAACTCATTGTAATCATCCGAAGTAAAGTTGATTCCGGTAGAGAATTTATTCATGGTATTGTTAATAATTGAATTAAAAATCACATTACCATATAAGGAATTTTGCTTTATATCGTATTTATTTAACCCGAAATACGAGTTTTGATTGTGGTAACTGTAAGCCATTTGTACGCCAATAGATTGAAATGGCATATCTGGGAAAACATATCCTAATTTACCCGAAACATCAACCTTTTGTGTGTTAATTTCTGATCCCCAAAAATTGGTTGTTCCCTTATCTGTACGAGGATTAAAATCGACTTCACCAGCTTGTTTTTCATCATTCATGTAACGAACGTTTAAAAAACTAACAATACCTTTTTCAAGATCTTGATATTGCCAACGGTTCAATACATTAATTTGTTCTCCTAACGGGTTGTCTAAAAACCCATCGTGATTCATATCGTTTTTAGCTAAACGTGTGTTTCCGTGAATAAAGAATGTAGTTGATAATTTATCTGAAAATTTATGATTGATGTGAGAATTCAACTCAAAACGAGCATCTGTCGAACCAAAAACATTTAAATAATACGGAATGTCGTTAGCGGGTTTTAAAATTTCGGTATTAATTTGCCCCGAAATACTCTCGTAACCATTAATAACACTTCCGGCGCCTTTAGTAACCTGAATACTTTCGACCCAAGTTCCTGGAGTAAAAGATAGTCCATAAGCTTGTGAAGCTCCACGAACGTTTGGAATATTTTCTTCGGCAATTAAAATATACGGGCTTGTTAAACCCAACATTCTAATTTGTTTACTACCAGAAACAGCATCAGAAAAGTTAACATCGATTGATGGATTGGTCTCAAAACTTTCTGATAAATTACAACAAGCGGCTTTAAGTAATTCGGCACTTGACATAACTACAGTATTTGCAGTTGTTTTTTGAGATTTAACCATACCGCGTTTGGTAGAAGTTACAACAACTTCTCCTAACGTATTGTCTGGCACTAATTTTATTTTGATAAAAGTTGAAGCAATTGGTAAAACTTGTTGTTTGTAACCAATATAACTTATTACTAAGTTTTTTGAAGAAGGGTTTAATGGAAGTTCAAAATCTCCATTTTCATCACTACTCACACCATCTTGGGTATTTTCCCAATAAATTGATGCAGCGATTACAGGTTGGTTATTTTCGTCTATAACCTTACCTTTTAATATGTTTTGAGCCACCAATGTTTGTGTAGCTACAAATAAAAATAATAAAATATAACGCATAATTAATTTGTTAATTGATACTTGATTTAAAAAATCTGGAATTCAATTAACAATTAAGCGTATAGTAAAAATTGGCAGTAAAGTTTATATAACGGCGGTGCGTTTGTAGCATAAGTTGTTGTGTAAAACTTTTGAGCTTGTTTTACAGGTGTTGATACTACATTTTTAAGTTTAAATTGATATTCTTGAAAGTAAAAAAAAGATAAATCGACTTTAAAATTTTTAGTGATAACATCGTCCGATGAGATTTCTTTTAAATCGATTTTAGAGTCCTTACAACATTCTTTATGTGAAGCTTGTTTTTTAGCACAACATTTTTTTTCTGAAGTGACATCTTTGACATCTATTTCACAAATCTCTTTAGCCTCACCTAAAGTAACCGAAGCTAAAGCACCTTTACAATAATGTAAGTTAAAAGCCATACCCGACTGAGACGCAAAAATAAGCGTCGCAAATACTACGGATAAAAACTTTTGAAATAGTTTCATTATTGAATTATTAATAATGCAAATTTATACATTTTTTTGATTTATAGACATTTCCTGAAAAAATATTGCAGGAACAAATAAAAGTAGAAACAAAGGTTGAATTAAAAATCGACGGATATAAAAAACAATTTGCCAATCTATAAACCAAAATTCTAAAAAAAAATAAAACGCAGCAAATAAAACCAAAAATAAAACTAGGTATAATCCAAAAATAAATTTAACCGTTTTTAAGCTATTAAAAAGGAAGTAAAGAATAGCAACAGAAATTATACTATTTAAAAAAAAGCGAAAAAATAATGACGTAGATAGCCCCAAAACATTGTATTGCGGTTTTGCGGCATGATGGTAATCTGCTTTAAAAAAAGATATAAAAGGATCGTAAAACAATTGATTTTCGAAAAAACGAATTGCAATTAACAATACAACAAGTAAAAAAACAATTACATAGCGTAAATTACTTTTTAGTAAGAAACTTTTCTGCATAACCCGAAAATTTAAATAACCACAAACACCATAAAATAAAAACAACACCATAAATAAATAACGGAAAAACAATGTCGTGAAGCGCTGTGTACCATTGTGGATATTTAATAGAGAGAACTACTATTAAAGCAATTCTAAACACATTTAAAAAGTGGATCAATACAAAACCAATTAAAACATATATAAGTGTTCGCAAAAAATAAGCTGAAAACGCAAAACAAAAAGCAGCAAATAATATCATCACACTAACAGCATTGCATCCTTCAATCACTCTTACGTAGTAATTGTTTGGCCCATGATACAAGTTAATAGAAGGTTCTGATGGATTAGGTTCAATTCGACTCTCATAGCCAAAAAAATTCATCAATCCATTAGATTGTTCAGCTACTAAAACAGTCATGCTATCGGGTTCGTTTTGCACAAAATCAAAACGATTTAAATATATTTTATACACCAACAATAGGCTCAGGTACACTAACAAAAATCTACCTAAAAATAAAAAAAAAGGTTTATACTGAATAAAAATTGCCTTCATTGTTTTTTTAACAAAAATATTAAAATAAATACGCAAGTAAAATTTAAATTTGAATTTTAGAAACAGAACTATAATGATTTTAGAAAACTTAAAACCAAAAGTTGTTACTATTTTAAGCGATAATAGTTTAAATAGAACCGAGAAGTTACAACAATTATGCGATTTTTTAAAAGAAAATGTATCGTACTACAATTGGGTTGGATTTTATTTTAAAAATGGAGATAAGCGTGAATTACTATTAGGCCCATATGCTGGTGCCGAAACCGATCATACGGTTATTCCATTTGGAAAAGGAATTTGCGGCCAGGTAGCTGAATCAAATGAAAATTTTGTTGTGCCAGATGTTTCAGCACAAGATAATTATATTGCATGTAGCATAACTGTAAAATCAGAAATTGTTGTTCCTTTGTTTGTAAACGGAGAAAATATAGGTCAAATTGACATAGATAGTCACCAATTAGATCCTTTTAGTGAAAAAGACGAGCGCTTTTTAGAATATGTAAATACTGAAGTATCAAAATTATTTTAGCAATTTAAACTTAATTATTTGCTAAATTTAAAATTAAGAGCTATTTTTGCACTCGAATTATCAATAAAGACAATTCATACATAATAATCATTTATACAATATTAGCATGTACTTAACTAAAGAAGTAAAAGCAGACTTATTCGCTAAACACGGTGGAGCTGCAACAAACACAGGATCTGCTGAAGGTCAAATCGCTTTATTCACATTCCGTATTAATCACTTAACAGGACACTTAAAACAAAATCGTCATGATTATAACACTGAGCGTTCATTAGTGAAATTAGTAGGTAAAAGAAGAAGTTTACTTGATTATCTTAAGAAAAAAGATATCAACAGATACCGTGAGATTATTAAAGAATTAAACATCAGAAAATAATCACTTATAAAGAGGTGTGCGCCTGCGCGCCTCTTTTTTTATTTTATATAAATTAGACAGAAAGTTTGGTTTTTCATTGGGTTTCAAACAACTACACACACAACACACAACACACAACAACAACACAACTAAGAACCCTTTGTTCAATTAAGAATTAAATTTTTATGATTCCTAAGGTAACCCAAGAAATTATCGATTTAGGAGATGGAAGAAGCATCTCGATCGAAACAGGTAAACTTGCCAAACAAGCTGACGGATCTGTCGTGGTTCGTATGGGCGATGCAATGTTACTAGCAACTGCAGTATCTGCACGTACTGCAAATCCAGGAGTAGATTTTTTACCTCTAACAGTAGATTACAGAGAAAAATTTGCTGCTGCAGGACGTTTCCCAGGTGGTTTCTTTAAAAGAGAAGCTCGCCCAAGCGACCAAGAAATTTTAACTATGCGTTTAGTGGACCGTGTTTTACGTCCATTATTTCCAGATGATTATCACGCAGAAACACAAATCATGATTCAATTAATGTCTCATGACGAAAACGTTATGCCTGAAGCATTAGCTGGTTTAGCAGCATCTGCTGCTTTAGCTGTATCAGACATTCCTTTTTACAACTACATTTCTGAAGTACGTGTAGGTCGTATTAACGGAGAATTCATTATCAACCCAACAAGAAAACAATTAGAAGAATCTGACATCGACATGATGATTGGTGCATCTAAAGATTCTGTTGCAATGGTTGAAGGTGAAATGAAAGAAATTTCGGAGAAAGAAATGGTAGATGCTATCAAATTCGCTCACGAAGCTATCATCAAACAAATTGAAGCACAAGAAAGATTAAGAGCAGCAGTTGGTGGTTTAGAATACCGCGAATACGAAGCTGAAAAATCTAACGAAGAAATTTTAAACAAAGTAATAGCTAATGCATACGACAAATGTTTTGCAATTGCTTCTGACGCTTCTGGAAAACACGAACGTAGCGAAAAATTTAAATTAGTTTTTGAAGAAGTTAAAGCTTTATTTACAGAAGAAGAATTAGAAGCTGATAGCGATTTAATTGCACGTTACTTTCACGACGTACAAAAAGATGCTGTTCGTAATTTAATTTTAGATCAAGGAATTCGTTTAGACGGCCGTAAAACTACAGAAATTCGCCCAATTTGGTGTGAAGTAGATTATTTACCATCTACACACGGTTCATCAATCTTTACACGTGGAGAAACTCAAGCATTAGCAACTGTAACTTTAGGAACATCTAAAGAGGCTAACGTAATTGATTTACCATCTGAACAAGGAGAAGAAAGATTTTACTTACACTATAACTTCCCTCCATTCTCAACAGGTGAGGCAAAACCTTTAAGAGGTACATCTCGTCGTGAAGTTGGACACGGAAACTTGGCACAACGTGCATTAAAAACGATGATTCCTGCAGATTGTCCTTATACAATACGTGTTGTATCAGAAGTATTAGAATCTAACGGTTCATCTTCTATGGCAACAGTGTGTGCTGGAACATTAGCTTTAATGGATGCTGGTATTCAAATTAAAAAACCAGTTTCTGGTATTGCAATGGGATTAATCTCTGACGCAAAAACAGGACGTTGGGCTGTATTATCTGATATTTTAGGAGACGAAGACCACTTAGGGGACATGGACTTTAAAGTTACTGGAACTGAAAATGGTATTACAGCATGTCAAATGGATATTAAGATTGAAGGGTTAGCTTATGATATTATGGAACAAGCTTTACAACAAGCTCGTGACGGACGTATGCATATTTTAGGAAAATTAACTGAAACAATCGCTGAACCTAACAAAACAGTTAAACCAAAAGCTCCAAAAATCATCAAATTCGAAATCCCTAAAGATTTCATTGGTGCTGTTATTGGACCTGGAGGTAAAAACATCCAAGCGTTACAAGCTGAAACAGAAACTACAATTGTTATTACAGAAGATGGTGACTTTGGTATCATCGAACTTTTAGGAACAAACCAAGCTGGTATGGATAAAGCGATTCAAAGCATCCAAAACCAAACATTCCAACCGAAAGAAGGTGATGTTTACACAGTAAAGGTTACTAAAATTTTAGATTTTGGAGCAGTTGTTGAATTTGTTCCTGGTAAAGACTCATTACTACACGTATCGGAATTAGATTGGAAACGTATTGAAAAAGTTTCTGATGTATTAAAAGAAGGAGATGTAATTGAAGTAAAATACATGGGATTAGATCCTAAAACTAGAAAACCAAAAGTATCTAGAAAAGTATTATTACCACGTCCTCCAAAAGAAGACAAACCAAAAGAGGAAAAACAATCGACTGAAAAGAAAGATAATAATCCTACATAATAAAAAAGCATCACATTTTGGACTGCACCCAAAAGTTTGGACAGATTAAAAAATTAATTATTATAAAAATGAGTTCGATATTCTATCGGA
>CANRKI010000029.1 GCA_947631175.1 uncultured Flavobacterium sp. | reverse complement strand
GTATGTCGCCGCCTTTCTTATATTAAATCCTGTCTTAATAAGACAGGATTTTTTTGTTATAGGAGCGCCGCAGTTCGGCTTATGCCTCGGGTCGCCGCCTTTCTTATATAAAATCCTGTCTTACTAAGACAGGATTTTTTTTGTTATAGGAGCGCTGCAGTTCGATAGAATTTCGTGTCGCCGCCTTTTTTAAGAAGTCTGAATCAGTAATGGTTTGGATTTTTTTGTTTTTTATTTATTAAGAATTAAGAATTAAGAATTTAGAATAAGAATTTAGAATTTAGAATTTAGAATTTAGAATTTTTGGTGTTATGTACTTTTTGCGTTAGGGATAGCAGTGGCATCCTTTTATTTTGTTGCGTTAAGTTTATATGTTTTATAGTTTTTAAGTGGTTACGTTGAGTTTATGTATAGGATATACTTAATTACAAAATAAAAGACACAGCGGATAGCCCGACCCGAGCTATCCGCTTTTTATGTTTTTAAAAGGTTTTTTGTTGCGAGGGGAACGCCCTGATGATTATTACTTATAATATTTTTAATATTTGATTTATAGGATTTTTTGTAATTATTTGGTCTGATTTTCTTTAATATTTTATTAAATTTTATTTTTTAAGTAATGTTTAAAATAGTATTTTTGAAAGTCATTTACTTAACATTAATAATGAATTATTTTAAAAAATATATTCGTGAAAATTTTTCAAACTTCACGTATTTTTACAGTATACTTCGCTCGCGACTTTTAATTGTAATAGGGTTTAGTATTTTAGTTGGTTTGCTGGATTCTATAGGTTTAACCATGTTTTTACCACTTTTACAATTAGCCGATGGTAGTGATAAATCTGTAGATTTAGGTAATTTAAGTTTTATAACTGACGTCTTAAATTTTGTAGGTATAAAATTAACGATACCAAAAGTTTTATTTTTTCTCGTATTTATTTTTTTTATAAAAGGTTTTGTATTATATAAATCAAATGTTTATAAAATACTTGCTCAACAGCAATTAACTAAAAATATTAGAATGACTATTGTTAATAAATTACCTTTGTTTAGTTACTCACAATTCTTAAAAACTGATCTTGGTAAAATTCAAAATATTTTTATTGGTGAAATAGGAAGACTATCAATAACCTACAATGGTTATGTATCTATGATACAAGGAATTTTTATGATAGTAATGTATATGTTTTTTTCTTTTTTAACTGATTGGAAATTTGCAATATTGGTATGCTTGGGAGGTTTAATATCTAATTTAGTTTTTAATAAAATTAATAAGCTTACTAAAGAAAAGTCTAAACACATCTCACTTGTTTCAAATCAATTTGCGGGATCGCTTATACAATACATTCAGAATTTTAAGTATCTTAAAGCTACAGGTAAAATTTTAAAGTATAAAGATCTGATTGCTCAAGATATTGATAAAGTTCAAATGGAGAATTTAAAAATAGGTATTTTAAATTCCAAAGTTAGTTCTTTCCGTGAACCGTTATTAATTTTTATTGTTGCTATAGTTATTTTAGTTCAGGTTTCATTTTATAATGCAAACATAGGAGCAATAATGATTAGTCTGTTGTTTTTCTATAGAGCTTTAACATCAATTGTATCTGTTCAAAGTAATTACAATAATACAATTTCAAATCAAGGAGCAATTGATAATTTAATAAGTTTTTTAAAAGAAATTGATAATAATAAGGATGCTGTAGGTTTAAATAAATTTGATGGATTTATACAAAACATTAATCTAAAAAATATATCGTTTAGTTTTGAAAATAAAGTCATCTTAAATGATATAAATTTGACAATACCCAAAAACAAATCTATTGCATTTGTTGGTGAGAGTGGAAGTGGAAAAACAACTTTAGTTAATATTATTAATAAATTATTGAATCCTGCTTCAGGAGAAGTTACTATAGATGGAGTACAACTTTCTTCATTTAATCAATTTACTTATCAAAATAAAATTGGTTATATTTCTCAAGAAACGGCTATTTTTAACGATACTATTTTTAATAATGTTACCTTTTGGTCTGAAAAAACGCCTGAAAATTTATTGCGTTTTCAAAAAGCAACTAAAGCGGCTGCAATTTCAGAATTTATTGAAAGCTTAGAAAATAAAGAAAACACGAAACTAGGTATTAATGGTCTTAATCTTTCGGGCGGACAACGACAGCGTATTTCTATAGCTCGTGAATTATTTAGAGATGTAGAAATTTTAATTTTAGACGAAGCAACCTCTGCATTAGACTCTCAAACTGAACAAGAAATTCAAAACAGTATAGATAACCTTAAAGGGAAAATAACAATAATTTCTATAGCACATCGATTATCTACCATTAAAAATGTTGACATTATTTACCTTATAGATAGAGGACAACTTGTTGCATCTGGAGATTTTGATGAACTTTTAAACAAATCAAATCATTTTAAAAAAATGGTTAAATTACAAGAATTATAATAATGAAAAATAATATTTTTTTTATTTCTGCCTCAGACAGGTTTAATTATGGGGATGTACTTTTTCCTCTAATTTTTTCACAAAAATGTAATCAGAATTCTGTAAAGTTTCATAATGTTGGATTAGTTTCCTCTGATTTGTCTGATAAAGGTGGTATTAAGACCATTTCTTTTAGGAAAATGGAAAAATTAATTGCTAATAATGATAAAGTAATATTAGGTGGTGGAGAATTACTATATCCAAATTGGCATATTTTATTAACATACATATATAAAATTTATTTTTTAATGTCTAAACTATCATTATTAAATAGAGTTTTAATTAAATTTAATGTCGCTAATAAAATTTTATCTAAAAATAATGTAAAATATCCTTTTTCTTTTGATGCTAATGATTTTAAATTAAATAATTTAAATGTTTATTATAGTAGCGTTGGTGGCAATATAACTAAGAATACAAAAGATATTAACAATAAATTAGATAAATTAAATAAAGCTAAGCTTGTTTCCTTTAGAGATAATAGAGCCTATAATTCATTTTATAATTTTGGAGTAATAAATGCTAAACTAGTTCCAGATAGTGCTATTATTATGTCTGATTTTTATTCTAAAGATAATTTAAAGGACTTATTACCTAATAATTTAAAGAATCTGAAATACATATCGGTTCAGTTTGGTTTAGGAAAACAGCCACAGGATTTGCTAAGTTTTTGTAAAATATTAGATAACTACGCCGAGTTAAATAAGTTTAAAGTTGTTCTTACACCTATAGGTTTAACTTATGGACATGATGATTTAGTAATTTTAAATAAAATGAAAGATTTATTTCCAAATTTTATTTTATCTAATCCTAAAACAGTTTTCGATATTATGTCCATAATTTCCCATGCTCAAATGTATATTGGTACAAGTTTACATGGAGCCATTACAGCTTTATCCTATAATGTAATTCCGATCGGATATAATTCCAACATTACAAAACTTGAATCCTATCTTAAAACATGGGTGTGTGATGAATATTTTAATTTAGATGAAGAAACCTTTAACGAAAAAAATTTAAATCACTTAATAAATTTATTTCAGTCAAGTTATTCTATTGATAAATTGCAAGATCAAAAATTAAAAGTACACCAAAATCTTGAAACTATTATAAACGATCAGGTATGCTAGCAATTGTTATCCCTTATTATAAAATAGATTATTTTAAAGAAACCTTAAAGTCTTTAGCCAATCAGACTAATAAAAATTTTAGGGTTTATGTAGGTAATGATGCAAGTAAAAATGATCCTACTACACTAATAGAAAATACCTTAATAGATGTAAGCTACAAATATCATTATTTCGATAAAAATCTAGGCGGCTCAAATTTAGTGGCGCAATGGGATAGATGTATTCAATTGATGGATCATAACGAACAATGGTTTATGATTTTGGGTGATGACGATTATTTGGACATAAATTTCGTTCAAAGTTTTTACGATAATTTGAAGGAGATAAGTAAGTATAATTCAAAAGTTATTCGATTTGCAGTTCAAAAAGTTTTAGAAAAAAAATTAGAGTCTAAAATTTATAAAAATCCACCATTACAATCACAAAATGATTTCTTTTTTACAAGAGAACGATCATCATTGTCTGAGTTTATATTTTCATTGGAATCATATAACAAGTATAAATTCAAACAAATTCCATTAGCATGGGGAGCTGATGTTTTAGCCGTTTATGAGTTTGCAGAAAACTTTCCTGTTTATAGTATAAATTCAACTACTGTATTTGTACGTATTTCTGACAAGAGTATTTCAGGGAATACAAATAAAAAAAGCAGTATTATAAAAACTACAAGTTTAGCCGAAGTTTATTTTTACATTTTAAAAAATTATAAAAACACTATTTCTAAACAACAGAAAGATATTTTATATCGAAAAATAAAAAAGTTATATTTTACAAACCGGGGTAATATAGTTAAATTAATATACCTTATTAAAGCGTATTTTATAGTAAAGATATGAGAATAGGCAATAACCCACAACGAAATAAAGAAATTGAAAACAACGAATTTTATCATCAAATAATTATTCCTGTTTACATACCTAGTTTAGAAGGATATTATAAAGATGCTTTTGAAATTTTTAAAATACATATACAATCAATTTTAAAAACTATTCATATTAAAACTTACATATCTATAGTCGCAAATGGATGTTGTGAAACCATAAATAATTACTTAATAGAATTAAAAAAAAGTAATATAATTCATGAAGTTGTAATTACACAGGCTATAGGTAAAATAAATGCAATTTTAAAAGCTTTGGTTGGAAATAAATTTCAGTTTATTACTATTACAGATGCCGACGTTTTATATACTAATAATTGGCAAAAAGCAACTTATGATGTTTTTGAAAGTTTTCCTAAAACTGGCTATGTTTGTACAACCCCAACTCCTAAAACATTTAGTTATCTTACCTCAAACATTTGGCAAGATAATTTTTTAAATAAAAACATTAAATTTATTGATATTCCAAATGTTGATGCAGTTAAAAATTTTGCGACTAGTGTTGGAAACCCCAATTTTTTTAAAGATCAATACTTACAAAAATTTTTAGTTATTGAAAATAAAAAAGGAGTAGCTGTATTAGGTGGTGGTCATTTTACAGGAACTTATAGAAGTGATGTTTTTTTTGAACTTTATGCAACTAATACAAATGATTTGTTAGGTAATAAAAGTGAATTTTTGTTTTTAGACCAACAAGTACTTAATTTTAATCTATGGCGTTTATCAACAGTAGATAACTATACTTATCATTTAGGTAATGTATTAGAAAAATGGATGTATGATAAGGTAAATAGTTTAAATTATAATTCTAATTTAATAATTGAAAATTCAATTGAATTTAACAGGATTACAAAATTAGGCTTTTTAAGTAAATCGTTTCTTAAATTATTCAGGAGTAAAAAAGTATTTAAGTTGTATTTTTGGTTGCATAGAGTAGATAATTTTTATAAATTATAATGATAAAATTCCTTTAAAAATATGGCTATTTTAATAAAAAAAATAAAACTACATTTATATAAATTAAAACTTTCATGGCAACGTAAAGCCTTTATTAAAAAAATAAGAAATAAAAAAAATGTAAGAATCCATCCATCTTCTACAGGATATACAAAAGTAATTTTTGAAGGAGATAATGGTATCCCAGAAAATTGTCAATTTTTAGGAAATAATATTTCGATTGGTTATAGAACAACTTTAGGTAAAAATAATTTATTAGGAGGGAATGTCACAATAGGTAAATATTGTCAAATAGGAGCAGATGTAGCAATGCATGCAAGTGATCATCCAATATCTTATATGACAACTTATATAAATAAAAATCTATTTAATGGTGAACTTAATAAACATAAAATAGACAATTCAATAATAGTTGGAAATGACGTTTGGGTTGGTCATAGTGTAATAATTGTAGGAAATGTTACAGTTGGTAATGGTGCCATTTTAGCAGCCGGAGCTGTAGTAACCAAAGATGTTCCTCCATATGCAATTGTAGCTGGTGTTCCGGCTAAAGTTTTAAAATATCGTTTTTCGGATACAATTATTAACGAAATTCAGGATTTAAAATGGTGGGATATGTCTGATACGGAACTCCAACAAAATAGAGCTTTATTTAATATTGATTTTAAAGATAAAAACTCAATATTTGATTAATTTAATTCATAAAAAATTTAATGTTTTAAGTTGTAATAACTAGCTGTTATTAATATAGACTTACATTAAATTATAGTTTTATAAAACTATTTATTACAAGAATTTAAACCAATGTCTAAAAATATAGTAATTATTCCAGCTAGAGGTGGCTCTAAAAGACTACCTAATAAAAATATTCGCTGTCTTAACCATATACCGCTTATAGCCTATAGTATAAAATATGCACGTAAGCATCATTTTATAGATCAGGTATATGTAACTACAAACTGTCCTGAAATAAAAAAAGTTGCTATAAGTTATGGTGCACAAGTTATCGATAGGCCAGAGCATATAAGTGGTGATTTCGAACCTACAGTATCTGCATTAAAGCATGTGTTACTTACTATTCAAACACCAGTTAAAAATGTCATTTTATTGCAACCTACCAATCCTTTACGTCCAGTAAATTTGTTAACAGATACGTTTAATACCTTTATAAATAATAATTTAGATAGTTTATTTACTGTATCCAGAAACGAAAATAAATTAGGTAAAATTCAAAACAATACATTCATTCCTTTTAATTATACAATTGGGCAACGCAGTCAGGATTTAGAACCCTTGTATTACGAAAACGGATTGGTTTATATTACACAAGCAAAACATATAATTAATAATACTATTATTACAAATAATGCGTTTCCTTTTATTGAGAATAGCATATACAGTAAAGTAGATATCGACTATATTGAAGATTTTGAATATGCTGAATTTGTAATACATAAACAAAACTATACCTTATAAAAATGAACCCATATATAGAAATTGCAGGACGTAAAATAGGTCCAGATTACCCACCTTTAGTAATTGCTGAAATAGGAATTAACCACGAAGGCTCTTTACAAGTGGCTAAACAAATGGTGGATGCAGCTAAACGTGCAGGGGTTGAGGTAGTAAAACACCAAACCCATATTGTAGCAGACGAAATGAGTGGTGCCGCTAAAAAAGTTATTCCAGGTAATGCAGACGTTTCTATATATGAAATTATGGAACGTTGCGCCCTAAATGAGGAAGAGGAGTTAGAGCTTAAAGCATATGTTGAGGCACAAGGTATGATTTTTATTTCAACCCCTTTTTCTAGAGCTGCTGCAAATCGCCTTCAAAAATTCGATATTCCAGCCTATAAAATAGGTTCGGGCGAGTGTAACAACTACCCGTTATTAGAGCATATTGCATCTTTTGGTAAACCAGTTATTTTAAGCACAGGGATGAATACGATCGAAAGTATTCAAAAAGCAGTAGCTATTTTTGATAAGCATAACGTTCCGGTAGCATTATTACACACAACCAATCTGTATCCAACTCCTATACATTTAGTTCGTTTAGGTGCCATGCTACAAATGCACCAAGCTTTTCCTAACAAAGTTTTTGGACTTTCAGACCATACCTTAAATAACAATGCTTGTATAGCTGCGGTTGCCTTAGGAGCTTCTATTTTAGAACGCCATTATACAGATCATATGCAACGTACCGGTCCAGATATTGTTTGTAGTATGGATGAGCAAGCCTGTAAAGAGTTAATCTTAGCATCAGCAGAAGTGGCACAAATGAGAGGGGGCGATAAAAAGCCAGCGCAAGAGGAACAAGTAACAATAGACTTTGCATTTGCTACCGTATGTACGATTAAAGAAATTAAAGAAGGCGAAGTGTTTACCAAAGATAACATTTGGGTAAAACGTCCAGGAACTGGTAAAATTTTAGCAGAGCGTTTTCATGATGTTTTAGGTAAAAAAGCTACTCGAAATATTCAAAACGACGAGCAATTAGATTTTACAGATTTTCAATAGATTATGACTGATTTTGTTTCTTTCCTCCTAAAAAAAGTTTACAATCCAAAAACTATCTTGCAGGATAATATTGACCAAGCTTTGGATTTAGCAATTAAGGACGTCCAATTTCATTTTCCCACTTTAACAAAACAGGAAATTATAAATAGAATTCAGAGTAATTCTAATGAACTGGCTATTTTTTTATATAGACTGGGTAACTTATTAGTTCATAAAGAAAGGTTAGATGAGGTATCTCAAATTCATTGGTTACTAAAAGAGTTATGTTCATGCGAGATATATTTTAATACGAATATAGATGTTGGATTTTATATAGTTCATGGCCAAGGTACTGTTGTAGGTAGTAGAAATATAATAGGTAAAGGTTTTAAAATTCATCAGGGATGTACAATTGGGCATAAAACAAATCAAGGAGGTAAAGGTAATATTATTGGAAATAACGTTACAATGTATTGTAACTCATCTATTATTGGAGAATTGCAAATAGGTGACAATGTTGTAATTGGAGCCCATACAAATGTTGTTAAAAATATACCTGATAATACTATTGTTTATAGTGAAAGTCAGTTAAAGTTTAAATTAATATAAATGAAAAAAATATTATTCCTTACAGGTACAAGAGCCGATTTTGGAAAAATTAAATCCTTAATACATGTTGTTGAAGAGAGCAACGATTTTGAAGCTTTTGTATTTGTAACAGGAATGCATTTACAACAACAATACGGGTATACCTTAATTGAGGTAGAACGTTGTGGGTTTAAAAACATTTATGAGTTTGAAAACCATACCCATGAAAGCACTATGGATCTTACTTTGGCAAAAACCATTCAAGGATTATCACAATATATAAGTCAAAGTAAGCCTGATATGATTGTAGTTCACGGAGATCGTGTAGAAGCATTAGCTGGATCTATTGTGGGGTCATTAAACAATATTTTAGTAGCTCATATTGAGGGGGGCGAAATATCAGGTACTATCGATGAGTTACTTAGACATGCTACCTCAAAAATGGCACATATACATTTTGTGGCTAATGCAGAGGCAAAGCGTAGATTAATACAAATGGGCGAAATACCAGATTCAATTTTCGAAATTGGCTCTCCGGATATAGATGTTATGTTCTCTAAAGATTTACCTTCAATTGCATTAGCAAAAGAATATTACCAAATTCCTTTTGATCAGTTTGCAATTGCCATGTTTCATCCGGTGACAACGGAGTTCAGCAATATGCAAGTTTATGCACAAAATTTTGTACAAGCCTTATTACAGGACAACAACAACTATATCGTAGTATTTCCAAACAACGATTTAGGTAGCCAATGTATTTTAGACGAGTATAAAAAGTTAGAAAATAACCCAAGATTTAGGGTTTTTCCATCACTTCGTTTTGAGTATTTCCTGACTCTACTAAAACAAGCTCAATTTATCATAGGAAACAGTTCAGCTGGGATTAGAGAAGCACCCTACTATAAAACGCCAACCATTAACATTGGAACAAGACAAAATAACAGAACCACAAATTCTGAAATTATAAATACAAGTTACGAGTCTAGTGATATTATACAAGCTTTACATCATATTAAAAATAAACAGTTAAAAGATCTAGACCTAGATTTTGGAGATGGAAATAGCACAGAATTGTTTATAGAAATTTTAAAACAAAACGATATTTGGGGGCTTAACCACCAAAAACAATTTAAAGATATTTAATGAAAAATAAGAAGATTATATTTTTAATTCCAGATGGTGTGGGGATTAGAAATTATTTATACTCTAATATTTTACCTAATGTTAACCAAAATGCTGAAATTGTGTTTTGGTCGCCATTGCCTAAAGATGCTTTTGAGGATATCAAAAACATACATGGAATAGATTTTAAATATCAAAATCTAGTTTTAAAACCTGAAGGACTAATCTCTCGAATTACAAGAGAAGCTGCTACATTCGCACGTTTAATTCATAATGCAAATTTAGTTAACAATCCAACAATTTTATCCAATTGGAATTATAAGCCTAAAACCTATAAATTAAAATTACTAAACAAATTAGCACAATTCATTGGTACTTATATTAGCAAAAACTATAATAAAATTTTAAAAGCCGAAAGTGTATCGAGAAATAATTGGTCTAAAGAAACAATAAACGAATATAAAAAGTTACTTTTAAAAGAAAAGCCTTCGTCGATATTTATAACTCATCAACGGGTGGCGAGTTTAATGCCCATTTGTATGGCTGCACAAGAATTAGATATTAAAGTAACAACAGTTATCTACTCATGGGATAATTTGCCTAAGGCACGTTTAGCAGTTCGAGCGGATAAATATTTAGTGTGGTCAGAATATATGGAGAAAGAAATGCATTTGTATTATCCAGAAATTTCAAGACAGGATATAGTTATTACAGGTACCCCACAATTTGAGTTTTACAATGATACTCAATTTAAAATTAGCAAAGAGGATTTTGCCCAAAAATACGATCTTGATCTTTCAAAAAAATGGATTTGTTTTAGTGGCGACGATATTCTTACTTCGCCAAACGACCAGTATTATTTAGGGGATTTAGCAGAAACTATACATAAACTAAACTTACACCAAAATTACCACATCATTTTTAGGCGTTGCCCTGCTGATTTTTCAGATCGTTTTAATGATGTATTAAAAAAGTATAAAGATCTTATAACATCAATCGATCCAGATTGGTACAATTCTAAAACAGGTTGGATGGCTAATTATCCAAAATACAGTGATATTTCTTTGCTTTTCAACGTAGTAAATTATTGCGACATGGTTGTTAACGTAGGCTCTACCATGGCTCATGATTTTGCAATGTTTAACAAGCCTTGTGCCTATATTAAATATGATAATGGTTTGAATCCACATTGGTCATCAGATCGTGTTTATAATTTTCAACATTTTAGATCGATGTTTGGGATAAATCCAATTATATGGATAAATGAACCAGAGGATTTTAAATTCATTTTCCATGAAGAAAATACAATTAACCAAGATCGTAAAATTTGGTTAAAAAAAATTGTCAATAAAATAGATACAGCCTCAAGTGAAATTTCTAAAATACTTTTAAATTAATAATGCACATCTGTTTTATAACATCAGAATTTCCAAAACATGGCTTTCCACATGGTGGTATAGGGACTTTTGTGGCAACAATTGCACCTGAGTTAATAAAAAAAGGAATAAAAGTAAGTGTTGTAGGTATCAATTACACGAACAATACAGAAATAGAAAATTACGGTGGAATTACTGTTTACAGATTAGCTCCAAAAAACATAAAAGGACTTAGTTGGTATTTTAAAGCACAAACTATTGCTAACCAAATAAAGCAAATTAATTTAACAGATAAAATAGATATAGTTGAGGTAGCAGAGGCTGGTTTAGCCTTTTTACCTAAACTTAAAAATATAAAATATGTCATTCGTTTGCATGGAGGACATCATTTTTTTGCCGAAGGCGAAAATAGAGGGATCAATTGGTGGAAAGGTTTCCAAGAAAAAAGATCTTTTAAAAAGGCTGATGCTTTTATAGCGGTTTCTAATTATGTTAAAAACCATACAAACAAATATCTATCCTATCATAATAAAAAAGTAGAAGTAATATCGAATCCTATATCATTAGATAAATTTATACCTTCAGATTCTATTAATGTGATAAAACATGAAATAGCTTTTGCAGGTACAGTTTGCGAGAAAAAAGGAATACGTCAATTAATACAAGCTTTTCAAATAGTCAAGGAAAAATATCATGATTCTACATTACAGGTGTATGGTAGAGATTGGAAATTTCCGGACAGAAAATCCTACATGCAATATTTAAGAGAATTTTTCTCTGTTAAAGAATTGGAAAATGTAGTTTTTCATGGTCCTGTAAATCACGATTTGCTTCCTGGTTTATATCAAAAAGCACATGTGTGTGTCTTTCCTTCTCATATTGAAACACAAGGTTTAGTAGCACCTGAGGCTATGGCTATGGAAAAATGTGTAATATTTTCTGAAACGGGGCCAGGTCCAGAAACTATAATTCCATTTGAAACAGGATTGTTGTGTGATCCTTTAAATCCTAAGGATATAGCAGAAAAAATTCTATGGATTTTTGACAATAATTACAAAGCAAATGATATAAGTGTAAATGCTAGAAAATCAGTTATAGAAAAATTTAATCCAATAAAACAAAATTCTCAAAATATAGAATTTTATAAAACCTTAATTTATGAAATCTAATAGTATTTTTTTATCATTTTCTTTAGGAAATACATCTGTATCAGATTATTTTGTTTCTCTATCTCATGAATTTAGTAAAGAATATGATGTAGTTATTTTTTCAGATAAATTAAAACCTGAACATATAACTTTTCCTCCAAATATTCAAGTTTTGTATTGGCCTTCTAAAAGACCTACGAAATTAAAAGATGGTATTTTCTTGTATAATTTAATTAAACAGTACAAACCAAAAATGACAATTTCAATTTTTGGTTCAGTTAATATCTTTATTTTAGTAGGATTTTTATGTGGAGTAAAAAACAGAATTGCTTGGATTAGAACTTTAAGTACACAATTTCCATCGCAAAAAATAAATCAAATACGTAAGTCAATTATTTATAAATTTTCTACACAGTTAATAGCAAATTCATACGCAACGAAGCAGGATGTAATTAATGTTTTTAATGTTAATGAAAATAAAATAAAGGTACTTTATAATTCGGTTAAAAAATATGATATACAAGAAGTTGAATTTGATAAAAATAAGATAACTTATGTTGGAAGATTACATAAATCTAAAGGCGTAGATACATTAATTAAAGCTTTTAATATTTTATTAAACGAATATCCAAATATTCATCTAGATATTATAGGTTCAGGACCTGAAAATGAATATTTGCAAAATCTTGTAAATTCTTTAAAAATCGAAAATAAAGTAAACTTTTTAGGTGTAAAAAATAAAAAAGAAGTTTTATTAAGTTTTAAAGAAAGCTATTGTGCAGTTGTACCTAGTACTTCTGAAGCTTTTGGTTTTACAGTTATAGAAGCCATGAGTATGAAAACATGTGTAATAGGAGCAAATAATACAGGTGTTAAAGAAATTATTGAGGATAAACAATCAGGATTACTTTTTAAAACTTCTGATGAAATAGATTTGGCTGCAAAAATGGAAAGTATTTTTCAAAATCAAAATTTAAGAAATCAATTGGCAATAAATGGATATAATCGTTTTTTAAATAATTTTGAAGTAGATATGGCTATTAAAAGAGATACCATTTTTTTTAATAATTTATTTAATTGATAATTGGGTGTTTGTATTAAAATTAATTTTGATGTAAGCATAAACTTATAGCTAATTAAAATCTATAAAAAACTTATCTAAGATTATTAATATTTGATTTTTTAATTTTTTTTATAACATCTCAAAATAGTGTTATTTATTTAATTTTTTTGACATGTTTAGAAGAATATTTCTAAAACTAATTTATTTACTTTAAATGAAATTTCTTATTATATCTCACGTAGAGCATACACAAAAAGACAACAAAATATATGGTTACGGACCATATATTAGAGAAATGAATTTATGGATTAAAAATATAAATTCAGTCGAAGTTTTAGCAACTTTAACTCATAGAAAAATTGATAAGATCGATTTATCTTACCAACATCAAAATATTAAATTTACTAAACTACCTATATTTAACTTAACGTCGGGTAAAGAAATTGTAAAAACACTTTTTAAGTTACCTATACTTTTAATCACAATTTATAAAGCAATTAAACGTGCAGATCATATACACTTACGTTGTCCAGGTAATGTAGGCTTGTTAGGCTGTATAGTACAAATATTATTTCCTAAAAAAACAAAAACAGCTAAATATGCAGGAAATTGGGATCCAAAAGCAAAACAACCTTGGAGCTATAAGCTCCAGAAATGGATTTTAAACAACACCTTTTTAACCAAAAACATGCAAGTATTAGTATATGGTGAGTGGGAGGGATCTTCTAAAAATATCAAACCTTTCTTTACAGCAACATATACTAATGTTGATGCCGATAAAGCAATAATGCAACCTCAAAAAACATTACCAAAAAATCTAAATCCAATTCGGTTTATGTTTGTAGGTACTTTAGTAGAAGGAAAAAGGCCAGAATATGCACTACAATTATTTACCGAAGTTAAAAAGAAATACCCGCATGCAACTTTAGATTTTTATGGTGAAGGAAAGTTAAGAGCTAACTTAGAAAAAAACATTACAAATAATAATTTAGAAACTTGTGTAACTTTACATGGCAATCAACCTAAAGAAGTAGTAGAAGAAGCTTATAGAAATAATCATTTTTTAATATTAGCTTCTAAATCTGAGGGATGGCCTAAAGTAGTTGCCGAAGCGATGTTCTGGGGATGTGTACCTTTGGCTACCAATGTTTCTTGCGTACATCAAATGATGGGAGACGGAAAAAGAGGTTTAACTTTAAAAATGGATAAGCAAACTGACATACAAGAGCTTACAAATATAATTGCGGATCCAAATAAATATAGTACAATGAGTAGTAATGGAAAGGAATGGTCTAATATATTTACATTAGATAAATTTGAATCCGAAATACAAAAGTTACTAGTCGCAAAAGCCTAAGCAAGATGAGAGTATTACAACTAATTGATAGTTTAAGTCCTGGTGGAGCCGAAAAAATGGCGATAAATTTTGCTAACGAATGGGCAAATCAAGTATCGGCATCTTTTTTAATAGCAACAAATACCGGCGGAGAACTAGAAAAGCAAATTAGCAAAAAAGTAAAATATAAAATTTTTAAACGATCAAATAGTACCGTATTTGGCGTGCTATTCGGGATACTCTGGTTTATAAAAAAAAATAAAATCACTCACATACAAGCACATGCCTCATCATATAAATGGGCTAAGTGGATTAAATTGGTATTTTCAAATGTAAAATTTTATTGGCACGACCATAACGGAAATCGCATAAACTGGGATACTAAAAAAAACAACCATATTATTTCTTTTTCAAAATATTTTGATGGAGTATTAGCTTGTAATTCAGAGTTGGAGGCGTGGGCTAAATCAAATTTAAAAACACATAAAACAAAATATATTCCTAATTTTGCCACAGAGGTAATTACAGAAAAAAAGACAAAATTATTAGGCGAAGCAAACAAACGAATCGTATGTATTGCCAACTGGCGAAACCCTAAAAATCACTTGTTTTTAGTAAACGCATTCAAAGAATCTGAAATAGCAAACCAAGGATGGTCTTTACACTTAATAGGTAAAATTTACAACGATGAATATGCAGAACAGTTGATACAAGCCATTGGGACCGATAATGTAAATCACATTTATTATTACGATTTGCAAACAGATACCAATTACATATTATCTCAAGCACAAGTAGGGGTATTGGTATCTACTTACGAAGGGTTTCCGGTAACACTTTTAGAGTATGGATTGATGGGACTTTGCCCTATAGTTTCTAATGTGGGCTACATGCCACAATTGGTAAGCAATCAAATAAATGGTTGGCTAATTGATCCGCATAATAAAACAAGTCTGGTACAAGTATTTAAGCAACTTCCTAATAATAGTAATTTGGCAATAATAAAAGAAAAATATTCTAAAAAAGTAAAGCAAAATTTTGGGTCAACTACTATAGTACAACAAATAAAAACATTTTGGCATGATTAAGTTTCTATTACATTCAAAATTAATTACCATAATCTGCATTCATTTATTGATAGGCGTTATAGCTGTTGCGGTGCCAAAAATGACATTGTTAATTACTGTTTTTGTTTTTTTATTTGGAGTTATAGATATTGTTAAAAATAAAGATAGAAATAATGAAGCTTTGTTTTATTGTTGTTATGTAGTAGGAGTAGAAGTTTTTTTACGAATGACAGGTGGAATGATTTTTAATGAATATGCTAAATATACTGTAATGGTATTTTGTTTTTTAGGTTTGTTATATCAAAATTTTAAAGCAGATAAATTCATATATATAGCTTTATTATTATTACTACTACCAGCTGTAATTATAGGTTTACAAGAAGCTTCATACGAAGTAAACCTACGTAAAGCAATGATGTTTAATATTTCAGGACAGTTGACTCTTTTGGTAGCAGCAATTTATACATTAAATAAAAATATTCGTTATCAAGATTTAATTAAAATACCTTATCTACTTGCTTTACCTATTTTAAGTATTGTAAGTTTTATCATTGTTAAATCTCCATCGTTAAAAGTAGCAATGACCTCTACCCAATCTAATTTTGCTACATCTGGTGGTTTTGGTCCAAATCAAGTATCTACCATTTTAGGATTGGGAACGTTCTGCCTGTTTGCTATTTTCTTACTATATGCAAAAACAAGAACAGAAAAAATCATTGTTTTAATTTTAATGGTAGTTTGTGCGTTCCGTGGTTTATTAACCATGTCGCGTGGCGGAATGATCTGTGGTGCAATCATGATTCTTTTATTAATGGGATATGTGTTTTTGTTTGGTAACAGCAAGTTAAAAACAAATATTATTATTATGTCTGTTCTTGGTATTTTAGGATTTGTTGTTTTTTGGTCGTATACCGTATTTGCTTCGGGCGGAATGCTCGAAAAGCGATACAACAACCAAGATGCTCGCGGACGCGTAAAAGAATCGGTATTAACAGGACGTGAAACGTTAATTGAATCGGAATTTCAAATGTTTTTCGATAATCCAATATTCGGAATTGGAGTAGGCCGTAATAAAGAAGTTCGTGAAGAGATGATAGGCATAGAGGCAGCATCACACAACGAAATATCACGTTTGTTTGCTGAGCACGGTTCATTTGGAGTATTTATTTTATTAACTCAAATTTTAGTGCCATTAGTTTTATGGTTAGATAATAAACGACATATATTATTAATTCCGTTCTTTATTTATTGGGCTTTAACCATCAATCACGCCGCTATGCGCACCGCATCTCCCTCATTTATTTATGCATTAACTTTACTTAGAGTTCGTTTCGATCCTATTCCTAATACAAATGAAAATACTATATATAGGCAATCAATTAGCGCATAGTGGTAAATCACCTACAACTATTGATACTTTATCTGTTTATTTAAAACAAGAATCTTATGAAGTAGTAACTTATTCTAAAAAGCAAGGACAAGTAGCTCGTTTAGTAGATATGATAATTGGCATATTAAAAAACAGAAAAGCTGATTATGTATTGATGGACACCTATAGTACATCGGCTTTTTGGTATGCATTTATTATTTCCCAATTATGTCGTATACTTGGTATGAAGTATATTCCTTACTTACATGGCGGAGATTTGCCTAATCGTTTAGATAAAAATCCCAAGCTATGTAAAAGTATTTTCGATAATAGTTATTGTAATGTAGCACCATCTGGCTATTTAAAACATGAGTTCGAAAAACGTGGTTTTAAAAATTTACGCTTTATTCCAAATACAATCGAACTTAAAAATTACACTTTTTTACAACGCGAAATAACTACACCTAAAATTCTTTGGGTGCGTTCCTTTGCAGAGCTGTACAATCCTAAATTAGCAATTGATGTGTTGGTACAACTAAAACAAAAATATCCAGAGGCAGAATTATGTATGGTTGGACCAGAAAAAGATGGATCACTAAGTGCAACACAAGAGTATGCCAAAAAAAATGGTGTCGATGTGTTATTTACTGGTAAAATGGAAAAGAAAGATTGGATTAGCCTATCTAAAAACTACAATATTTTTTTAAATACAACTAATTTTGACAATACCCCTGTAAGTGTGATGGAGGCTATGGCTCTTGGTTTACCGGTGGTATCAACCAATGTTGGGGGCTTACCTTATTTAATAGAATCGGGTAAAGATGGTTTTTTGGTTGAACCAAATAATATACATAAAATGACGGATGTCATAGAAAATTTGATTAACAATAGGGATATTTGTAAACAAACTGTTAATAATGCGCGAGCTAAGGCTGAATCATGGGATTGGAATCAAGTAAAAAAAGATTGGAACTCAATTTTAAAATGATAACTCGCATAATACGTTGCTATATTATCCTGATTTTTTATTATTTACAATGATAAAAATGAAAACAACTAACAGCTCATCTCATTCCCCTTGCAATTTATTTTTACAATTAACAATCAAAACAAACTATAGGTACACAGTTTGTTCTATTTTATAGCTAAATTGCACTCCGTCCCAAATAAAAAATAAAATGAAGAAGGAAAGTATACACTTTGAAATTTCCGAACGTAAAATTCTATTAAGGTTGATAGATGTAATTTGCGTACTTGCAGTATTGTCGTTACTCGGAATTATTTTTGATATTGAATATTTTTTAAATGTTTTTAAATCCGTTACATCAGCTGTCGTTTTAGTATTTTACATTACCTTTTTTTGCACCCTGTTTGATATGTATAATTTGCAACTTGCATCCAATCAATTGCAAATTTTAAAAAGTACCATATTGAGTAGTATATGTATTGCAGGTTTTTATATCATAACTCCAATTGTTACACCTGTTTTACCTGGTAATAGATGGCAAATATTTGCTTTTTTTGCCGTTGTTATTGGATCTTTAATGATTTGGAGGCTGTTTTATTTAACCTACTTTGCATCCATCCGTTTTCAAAAAAATGTAATCTTTGTAGGTAATGATACGCAAGTACAAAAATTAGCCATCGAACTCGAATCGGCTGATCCACATTATAAAGTAAGTGCTTTTATAAACACCAACGCAAACGAAAAATCTAAGATTGATATTCCTGAAATAACGATAAAGGAAAGTTTGGAGTTTATAAAAAACAACAACATATCTGAAATTGTAATGACTCAAAAAAACAAACAAGCCATTGGGGTTGAGTTATTAAATACACTTTTAAAATCTTTAGAAAAAGGAATTGTTGTTCGTGAGTTTTCGCAAGTATACGAAACATCAACTTATAGATTGCCTATTTTATACGCTGAGAAAGATTTTTATAATTATTTCCCATTTAGTCGTAGCAACAATAATAAGTTATATTTAATAGCAGTTCGCTCGTTTGATATTTGTTTCTCTTTGGTTGGTCTTACTTGTTTTGCTTTTTTATTGCCTTTTATTTTATTTATAAATGCAATAGCAAATAAAGGACCGTTATTTTACAAACAAGAACGAATTGGACAATATGGAGTGCCATTTTTGGTATACAAATTACGATCAATGGTAATTGATGCCGAAAAAAACGGAGCGCAGTTTGCCCAAAAAAACGACGCAAGAATTACTCCCTTCGGAAAGTTTATTCGTAAAACACGTTTAGATGAGGTGCCACAATTTATTAATGTTTTAAAAGGAGAAATGTCTATTATTGGACCAAGACCCGAACGAGATGTTTTTGTAGAGCAAATTGCGGCTGTAATGCCTTTTTACAAAACTAGACACGTTATTAAGCCCGGATTAACAGGATGGGCACAAGTTAAATATTCGTACGGAACATCTATCGAAGACAGTTTGATTAAACTACAATATGATTTATATTATATTAAAAACCGAAGTTTATCTTTAGATTTAAATATAATTATAAAAACAGTAAGTACCGTTTTGTTCTTTAGAGGACAATAAAAAAATCCAGATAGTTTTACTTCACTATCTGGATTTTTTTATACCTTTTTATATAATTTAATACTAATTATTAACGAGATTAAAATACCTAACATTATTGGAAACACCATAAAAATATAATTGTTATATAAAGTAACAGCTACATATATTACAAAACAGCCCAATACAATATGTAGTATTTTTTTTAACTTGTTGTACTGATCGGTTAGTAAATAAAAAGCCAAAAGCAAAAAAAACGGATTTATTAAAAGTAAATTGTAGTTTAAATGTACTTCTTGATGATACGAGTAAAACTGCAATCCAAAAATAAAAATACTGAACAAGCCTAAAACAAAATATAAAAATACAGCAAACGATTTGTACATGGTTAAAAAGCCCAATACTATAAAAAAGGCTGTTAAAAATAAAATGGTTGGTAAGTTCGATACTTTGTTTTCGTGAGCTTTAAATACTTCGCGTGTTTGCTCGCTTAATGGTTGTTTGTTAATAGATGTTTTCTCAATCGATTCTAGCAATTGGTGAGGTAAAAAAACATGAGTTAACTTTTTATCAGTTTTAGCCCCAAAGGCTAAGTTAATTCCAAAACCTGGTAAATAGGCATTTTTTAAATAATTGTTTAAAATAACGCGATGGCTTTTATCCGAATCCGCAAGATCCATACTAAGTTGTAAACCAGCATGTTTTTCGATCAAATCTTTAGCTAATGTGGTACAGTTTTTATCAATAAATTTATAGGTATATAAAGCTTTTTCTGTGCCGTAGGTTAAAACAAGTTCGCTAAAAATAGCTTGTTTTGCTTGTAGGTTTAAGTTTAAATCTTGTTCCCAAACACTTCTATTTTCAGCTTGATAATTAAATAAAAAGCTATTAAAATCATCTAAACCAATAAAATAAAGCAAATCGCCTTTTATAAATTTGCCATAAAAGTTTGGAGCAGCAAAATCAAAAGCACCATAATTATAAACCAAATCTAAACCTAGGTTTTTATCTTGAATTCTAATTCCGGTATGGCCAAATAAGGAATGTAATTCGGATGATGTACCGCAGGTTAGGATGCTTATTTTTGAGTCTGAAGTTAATACGTGTTTTTGTCCGTATCCAATCCAACAAACTAAAATAAGTAAAAGTGTAGTGGTGTATTTTAAAATGGGATGTTGCATAATTAACGTCTAAAAATTCCTAAATCAACTCGTAAGGAAAAAATGTTTGAATACAAAGCGGCAGATTGATTTCCAATATCGGTTAAGGCATAATCTACTGCAATTCCTCTATATTTAAATCCAACACCAAAATTAGGCTGAAAGCTTAATTTATTGGTATTGTCAATGGTAGTAATGTTTTGAAAGTTCCCCACACCACCACGTAAAAAAACCAAATTGTTATATCCAACTTCTAAACCTACAGCAGGATCAATACTTACAAAGCTGGTAGAAACAATATCGTTAGTTTGGGCAAATTGCATATTTAAATTGGCACTTACCAAAAAGGAATAATCGTATCGATGAATAAATTTTTTTGAAATACCTACGTAAGCTTTAGGCATAGTGATTTCTGTTTTCTCTGGCATTTCTTGATTTTCACCAGGAACAGCATCTTTAATTTTGTTATATTCTTCTTCATTTATAGCCCAAACATTATACGTGGTAGTAATGTCACGAATCATTACGCCAAATTGCCAATCGTTTTGTGTTTTAAATTGTGCACCAATATCAAAACCAAATCCCCACGAGGTAGC
Source organism: uncultured Flavobacterium sp. (assembly GCA_947631175.1). Classification (GTDB taxonomy): domain Bacteria; phylum Bacteroidota; class Bacteroidia; order Flavobacteriales; family Flavobacteriaceae; genus Flavobacterium. The sequence continues at coordinate 2,320 of CANRKI010000029.1, read as the reverse complement.
AAAATCTCCAATTATTCTGCGCAATATTTTTGCATTTACGCCATAAGTAAAGCCATCTAGTTTTGCGTGTCTGGCATACGAAAAGGTAACACCATAATCGGCTGCCGAGAATAATGAAATTCGATTATAATCAATATTTCCTTGCGAATCGATAAGTTGGGTTGTGTTCATGATGTCATCTACCCCAAATCGAATAATCGAGATTCCAAAAGCACTTTCGTTATCAATTGGCATCGCAAAACCCGCATAATCATATTGGGCAATGTTAGCAAAATAGCTAGCGTGCATTAATGACATTTCGCTATCCTCGAGCGCTAACAAGCCTGCCGGATTCCAATATCCTGCGGTTACATCATTGGTATGCGATGTTACAGCATTGCTCATTCCCATTGAACGGGCATCAACTCCAATGCTCATAAATTCGTTAGAATACTTTCTAACGGTTTGAGATGATGAGATATAACTCACCAAGAACAGGCTATAAATTAGAAATTTTTTCAAAATACTTACGTTTATACAAATATGCTATAAAAATCTTAAAAAGTAAACTGAAATGTTTAATTGTTATTCCTACATTTGTTCTTTAAATATTTAATTTATGTCAATTAAAAAACACATCCCTAATTTTATTACATTTTTAAATCTATCAGCTGGATTGTTGGCTTTAGTTCATGCGTTTAACGGAAACTACAACGAGGCTTTTTCTTTAGTATGTTTAGGGATTTTCTTTGATTTTTGGGATGGATTTTTCGCCAGAAAATTTAATGTATCTGGTGAGTTAGGCCTTCAATTAGATTCGTTAGCAGACTTGGTTACCGCTGGGGTTGTTCCTGGTGTGGTGATGTATGAAATGTTTGCAGATATTCAGGAAAATCAACCAATGTATAACTTAACTCCAGAAACTTGGTTTATGGGAGCAGTTCCTTATATTGGTTTTATTATCACTTTGGCATCTGCTTACAGATTAGCTAAGTTTAATATTGATACCAGACAAACCGATTCTTTTATTGGCTTACCAACTCCTGCAAATGCGTTACTTATTCTAAGTATTCCAATGATTATTTACCACAATCAGTTTCCTTTTATTTCTGATTTTTTAAGTAATCCATACGTATTAGTTGTAATTACTTTAATTAGCTCGTACCTATTAAATGCTGAAATTCCGTTATTTTCATTAAAAATTAAAAATTTCTCATTTCAAAAATATAAACTACAAATTATCTTTTTGTTGCTATCAGTAGTATTAATTATTTTAATTCAATACTTAGCAATTCCGGTAATTATTTTATTATACGTACTTTTATCATTAATTGTAAAACCAAAACAAGTTTCACACTAAAAATTGTATGCCTAAAAAGCAAATAAAAGTTAGAAATAAACGAAAAGTAAAAAAAGAAATCAGTACGCTGAGCGCATTTTTATATGTGTCAGCGTTTTTCTTTTTACTACTAGTTACAATATTTTCTTTTCACTACAGACATGGTGTTCAGGCTTATTTGTGTATAAAGTTTAACGTGTTTTGTAATGAACAAGCGATTCAAAATGTTTTAAACTGCAAGACTAGCGTTGGTAGAGAAGTAACACGTTTTAATATTCGAAATATTGAAGTAATGGACCGCCATGAATTTAATATTTTTGGGATTGATGTTTCTCAGTACCAAGGTAACGTCAATTGGAGCGAGATTGTTTGTATTGAAGATAACAAAGCCTTACGATTTGTAATCGCAAGAGCAACTGCTGGCGTAGATAAAACGGACAATATCTTTGCTTATAATTGGAAAGAAATTCGAGCGAACAAGTTTATTCGTGGGGCGTATCATTATTACAGACCAGATGAAGATCCGGTGTTGCAAGCTCAAAATTTTATTGATAATGTTACTTTAAAATCTGGAGATTTACCACCTATTTTAGATATTGAGGTTGAACCTAAAGTAATTTCTAAGGACGAGTTACTTACTAATCTTAAAATTTGGCTTGATATGATCGAAAAGCATTATAAAATAAAACCAATTGTATACTCTGGTCAAAAATATTATGAGAAAAATTTAATTCATAACTTTTCTGATTATTTAGTTTGGGTAGCCAATTATAATTTTTTTGTTGAAAAGATGAATCCAAATTGGATGATGTGGCAGTTTACAGAAAAAGGTTATGTAAACGGGATTAAAGGCCATGTAGATTTAAATGTATTCAATGGTACTTATGATGATTTAGTGAAGATTACTTTAAAATAAAAAAGCGATTCTAATTTTGGACTGCACCCAAAAGTTTGGACAGATTAAAAAATTAATTATTATAAAAATGAGTTCGATATTCTATC
>CANRKI010000028.1 GCA_947631175.1 uncultured Flavobacterium sp. | reverse complement strand
GTGTTTCGCACTCGCTCTTTTTCCTCCATTTCATGCCATAAAAAGGAGCTCAAACAAAGCTGCACCCGCTAACGCAGATTAGAATTCAGAAAATAGATTTCAGATTTCAGATATTAGATTTAAACATTGAACTTTAAACTTTGAACATTAATACTTCAAACTTTTAAATCACACACATCACTTTGAGTGAAATTTAATTATATTTAAATAACCTTAAAATTGAAACATGATCAAAAAAGCTTTACTCCTATTAAGTATCTGTTTGTTTACATCTTGCGTAGTAACAAAACCACGAAATATAAATACAATTAAAACCACCTCAACAGCTATTGAGAGTTTTTATAAACAAAAAAATATACCGAATTATCATCAAGAGAATTGGTATTTAAATTACCGATGAACAAGGAATTTATTTATCTGAATCCAATGCATATCGCAACTTAATGCAACGTGGATTAATCCCTGCTCCAAATCATATCTTAATAGTTGCTTCCAATGAATTAAAAGATAAAACACAATTTGTTCATCAAGTGTGTCTAATCGAATAAGGAGATTAGTGAATTCAAAAAATAAAATTCGCAGACTTGAACAAACTGATTTTACTAATTTTAAGATTATTGGAAGGGCATGGTATTATTTGAGTACGAATTTAGATGATTACAGTCGTTAGATCATCACTAGAATTATGTGATTAGATGATGGCAGACTATATAATAAGAACCGTAAACACAGCTATTACAAATTCTCGATAAAAACAAAACAAAAAGCCAAAATTACTATCGTACAATGGTGCCTGTTATGTCAAAAACGAACTAAAATCGTATTTATTAGACCTATTAAAAATAAAAAAGTTCATGGAAAACCAATGCATCCGCAAACATAAGGCAAAATTGAACGTTATCATAGAACCATGAAAAATGTGGTTAAACTTAAACATTTTTATCATCCCTAAGAATTAATAGAATCATTGAATGAAATTGTTAAAAATTATAATAATAACATTTATCAAGAGTGTTTAAACGACTTAAGACCAGCTGATGTATATTTTGGTAGATTAGATAAAATTCTTGAGAAAAGAACCATTATTAAACAAAAACAATTGCTAAAAGAAGACAATTATATTAACAAGAAAAAACACTAAATTTGTAAAACAAACATTTTCTTGATTTTAAAAGAAATGTGTCCAATTTAGTTTGAATACGTACATTTGAGACATTATTGGTAAACTTGCTACTATGATATAGTATTTCTATTTATCTTTTATTATTTTAGGAAGTAAGATTACCTTCTAAAAACATCTCTAAATTGATATAATAATCTTTCTATCAAACGTAAATCTTCAGTAATTATATCAGCAGTTCCAGTCATTTCTTGTTGGAAATTAATTTGCTTTTTATAAGATGTTTTAAGACCATTAGGAAGTTCTATGTCTAAAAGTAAATAACCTTCTTTGTCTGGAGTTAAAGATATTGTTTTTAGTTTTCCTTCGATTATTCCAAATTCTCTATCAGGATAATTAGCTAATCTGATGTTCACTTTTTGTCCTATTCTCAATTTACCTGAGTTTTGAGCTACAGCCTTCACTTTTCCAATATAGTCTTTTTCGTTTGAAGGGATAATGGCAAACATGTTTTCACCAGCAGTTATATTTTGGTTTTCGGACCAAATTTGTAAAAATGAAACATTTCCTTTTATTGAAGAACGAAAGACATAATTTAATTCCCAATCTTTGATTGCTTTTTTAAGTTGGTAAAATGATTGCATTACACTTCTTTCTAAATTAATTGAAGTGGTACTTTCATTTATTACGGTTGTTCTACTACTTCTGTTCAATTCATTAATGGAAGATTTCAATTGAGAAATCGAACTTAATAAAGTTTTATAGTTTTTTTCGGCTTGTAAATAGATCAATCTTTGTTTTTCTATTTCTTGTGCAGATATTACTCCTTTTTTAAATAGCTTTTCATAACGTTCAACATCCGTTTTTAATAACTGAAATTCTAATTGATTAATTTCTTTTTGACCTTTCAAAAGTTCTAATCGCTCTCTTAATTGTTTTGCTTCAAAAGTTTGTGCGCGTGATTCTACTTTGTAAGGCTGTAATTGTTTGTTCAACTCACTTGCAACATACTCTTTTTGAAACATAGCAAAACTATTTTCAATTTCTCCTAATTGAGCTGCTTGTAGTTTTTGAAAAGGAAATTTTGAATTGGATAAAGAAATGGTATCTGTGATTGCTTTTAAAAGAAACACATCTTTGTAATTGGCAGCATTTTCTATAACCGCTAGTGGTGTGTTTTCATTAACTATTGCTTTATCATCAATAAAAATAGCATTTATTTTACCAGATGTTTTAGCAATTAGTTTTTCAGGTGGAATTTGGGTTGTAATAGTGATTTCAGTTGTTATTATATCGGGATATTTAACCATCCAGGACACCAAAAATAAAAGTAGTAATATAACTAAAACCACCAAAGACCCCCATCGAATAATCCAATGTGGAATTTTAGTTAATATATCTTGAACCTCCTCGCTTCTGAGTTTTATTTGGTTATGATTTTGCATATTAATCTCCTAATTGCAATTGATTTTTTACTAAATTGTAATAGTTACCTTTTTTTGCTAATAACTCGTTGTGGTTACCTGTTTCAATAATTTTTCCTTTTTCTAAAACTACTATTTGGTCAGCATTCATCACTGTACTTAATCGGTGCGCTATGACAACAACAGTTTTATTTTTGAAAAAGATATTTAACTTCTCAATGATTTCTTTTTCATTATTAGAATCTAACGCAGAAGTAGCTTCATCAAAGAATAGCATTTCTGGATTTTTATATACAGCTCTAGCAATTAGTAAACGTTGCTTTTGGCCAGTACTCATACCAACACCTTCTTGACCAATTTTAGTGTTAAAACCTAAAGGATACTCTTGAATAAAGTTTAATATATTTGCAACTTCAGAGGCATAAGCTAATCGTTTTTTATCGATAATATCAATACCCACAGCTATATTATTGGCAATTGTATCATTGAAGATATAACCTTCTTGCATTACAGTTCCAATATGAGAACGCCAAGATTTTTGCTTGATATTTTTTAAATCCGTTTTGCCGATTGTAATTTGACCCATATTAGGTTCATAGAACTTCAATAATAGTTTCATTAGTGTGGTTTTACCGCTCCCGCTAGTTCCTACAATTGCTGTTAACTTATTTGCTGGAATTGTCAAACTCAAATTATCCAATACATTAATTTCTGAACCTATGTATCTAAAAGAAACTTCATTCAAAGTAATATCACTTTCTAAAGGGATGTCGTTAGTTTGAGATTCTTCTATCTGCGCTTCATCCTCTTTTTCGTGAATTTCCGATAATCTGGCTAATGATATTTTAGCATCTTGTACTTCTCTAATGAATCCAATTAATTGTAAAACAGGTCCATTTAGGTTTCCAACTATACTACTAATCGCCATCATCATTCCTAAAGTGATTTGCCCATCAATAACTAATTTGGCAGATAAAAAAACGATGACGATATTTTTTAATTCGTTGATGAAATTAGAGCCAATACTCTGCGTTTGTTCTAGTACTAAACTTTTCATAGAAACCCTAAACAATCTTGCTTGTATGTATTCCCAACCCCAGCGCTTTTGTTTTTCGGCATTGTGCAGTTTGATTTCTTGCATTCCATTAATAAGCTCAATTACCTTACTTTGCTCTTGTGAAACTTCAGCAAAACGTTTATAATCTAAAGCTTCTCTTTTTTTTAAAAACAAAACTACCCAAGCAAAGTATAAAATACTTCCTATAAAGAAAACTGCAAATATTTTTAAATTGTAGTAAGCCAAAACCGCCCCCATGATAAACATATTAATTACTGAAAACAATACGCTTAATGAAGATGTAGTCAATATTCTTTCAATTCTATTATGGTCATTTATACGTTGCATAATATCTCCTGTCATTCTAACGTCAAAAAATGAAATCGGCAAATTCATTAATTTGATAAAGAAATCAGAAATCAGAGAAATATTAATTCGGGTTGATAAATGTAATAATATCCAACTTCTTATAAGTTCTAAAGCTGTTTTACCAATAAAAAGAAAAAGTTGAGCAAACAAAACTAAATAAATGAAATGTAGATTTTGATTTTGAATTCCAACATCTACTATACTTTGAGTAAGAAAAGGAAAAATTAGTTGTAATAAACTACCAGCTAATAAACCTATAGCTAACTGAATAACAAATGATTTATAAGGAATAATATATTTTGTCAATAAAGCAAATCCAAATGCCTTTTTGTCTTCAATATCCCATTCATTTTTGTAAAAAATGGGAGTAGGCTCTAATAATAAAGCAATTCCTTCTGTAGTTTCGGTAGTTACATTATTTCCAATCCAAAATTTTAAGAAATCCTCTTCGTTATATTCCAACAATCCATGTGCTGGATCAGAAATATAATATTTATTCTTTTTAACCTTATATAGAACAATATAATGATTATTATTCCAATGTAAAATACAAGGTAAAGGTGCTTCTTTTAACTTTTTTATAGATAATTTAACTCCTAATGTTCTAAATCCAATTTTTTCTGCAGCATCACTAAGTGTTAACAAATTACTACCAACACGTGTAGTTTCAGATAAACTTCGTAAGGTTTGAATGTTTAAGGTTTTGCCATAATGCTTGGCAATTATTTTTAGGCAAGTTGGACCACAGTCTTTGCTATCCGGCTGTTTGTAAAATGGAAAATCAGTCATACAATTCTAATTCAACACCAATGTAATACGTATTTTTTCTCTCGTGTAAAAATTTATCCAATTCCCAATCTCCATTAATAGCATTATTTTTTTCAAATGGAAAGTTTTTATTATTTTTTGAAACACCAATTGTAACTATACCTGGATTAGCAAAATAACCTAGTTTATTTAATTCTTCTTTTTCAATATTAGAGATAACAATAAAAAAACCTTCTTTAGGAAGAATAAAGCTTTCATCAATAATTAATTCAGCATATTTCTCATTTTTTTTTAATTGTACAATAAAATCTTTTTCAAAAAATTTATCTTTTGGTTTAAAATAAGTAGTGTCTATAGAATAAAGATTAGCTTTAAAGGGACTATATTTTGCTCCTTTAATTTTAGTACTTTTCATGCTTTTTAGATCCATCACTGAATAATCACATGTAGCAATTAATATTTTTTTGATTAAGTAAGTATTTACTTTATCTTCATTTGGGAAAAAGAAACCTACATCCAATACACTATGTATTGACGGTGAATTACCAAAGTTTTCTGGATAAAATTCACGTATATTTTTTTTAGGAAATACCTGTTTAGTTTTTATTTTTTTGTTACTTATTAATACCTCATTAAGTATTGAATTTTTAGATTTTAAAAAAATAGTGTCTTTAATTTCTTTTAAATAAAAATAATTATCTTGGTACGATACGTGCGTAGCTTTTAATAATTTGCTATAATTCTTATTTAAAAACACATTACCATCCTTGTTGGAAATATGCCCCATATTATTACTTATAATTTGAACATTTTCAACAGCTTCCTTTGTTAAAGTATCACAGAAAGTAATTTTTATTTCTTGACTAAAACAATTTAAATGAATAAATAAAAATAGATATAATAACTTATTCATATTTATAGTATTTAAAACCAATATTAATAGAATAATTATCATTTGGGCTGAATCTGCTTTGCATATATTCCTTCTTTTCTTCTCCTTGATACTTTGCTGGAACAGCTACAGTTGGAATTAATCTAGAAAAACTTAAATCTTTACTAAAAACACATCTACTATACGTAGGATCTGATTTAACATTTAAGTTCATGGGTATTACAATGGGATGATATTTTATAAAATCTATTTCCTTTCCTTGATATTTTTGTTTATAAAGTGGCATTTCCAAAACAAGGTTTCCATCCAAATCAGCTTTTCCTAAAAAAGTAATCAAGCAATAAATTCCTTCTTCTGGTATTAAAATACCTTCTTTTAATTTATGTGAAATACGCTTTCTGTTTAAAATTTTTTTATCTATCAAAATATTTTCTGAATCGATAATCGCATTTTCTGAAGGATAGTTCATTACATTCTCATGAAAACTTATTCTAACAATCGAATTTTCTATGGAATTCAGTCTATTAACCTTCATCCATACTTCATCCATTTCAATTGGGATATATACTTCATCTAAATATGAATTGTTTGATGAATCTATTTGAATTAAGGACGCTATTTGGTAACCATAAGTCCCAAATTGAGCGTACGAATCATTTTTTTTGATTTTTAAATCCTCCTTATAGTATTTCTTTTTAGATTTTTTTGAAACTACAATTTCTTTTAAACTTTGAAAATTTTGTTGCAAATAAATTATGCTATCAATTTGATTCGTTTTTAGTGTTTTATTATGATATGAAATGTGAGATAGTTCTATATTTTCAATACCGTTCAAATCCAAATAAACTTCACCTTTAGCATTACTAAATACACCATATCCATTTAAAAAATTAACGGATACAAACTCAATACCTTTGTTTGTTAAACTATCTTTAACTTTAAATCTTATTTGTTGTGAATAACCAAATAAAGAATAGAAAAAAACAAGATATAAATACCTCATTATTATAGCATTAGGATTAAAAATAATTCTCAAGATTTTAACTTCATTTGAGATTTGGAGATCGTTGCAACACTATTTTAATTCTCTTCTTTAAAGAAGTAGAAAATTTCATCAATATAATATACTTGTAGTAATAATATTGTTAATATCAAGAAATATCTTACAAATAAATACAGTTTTTGCAGAAAATACTTATTATCTTAATTCCAATTGAAGAAAGTATTTTTTATATTAAAAACTAATTATAATTTTTAATATAATTAATTATCAGTTCATCAATTTTATTATATTCCATTTCAAATAGCTCTTCCAATGTTTTTTTAAAATTTTCATTATTACTTTTATATATTTTTTTTATACCTTCTATTCCTTTTTTATCATAAATTAGCTTACAAATTACGCCACCTGCAACATATAGAATTGTATTATCAAATTCATTCCTTATCTTAAAAGAAATAATATCATCAAGTGTAACTTTTTCAGTTTTATTCAAAACAAATGATGTTTCAATTAATGCTTCTTCAAAAGTTTGATTAAAGCCAGGACCTGCTAGCCAAGTAGCAATTCCTTCATCAATTATCCTTGGGCAAAATTCCTTTCTATCATTAGGCATGGGCAACAACATATGAACAAACTCATGAGGAAAATTTAAATTACTATAAGTAGTAAATATTTCTCTTAATGGAATATTTGCTTGCCCACCCAAATAAGAAAGCCAATAATCAAAATTATAAAGTTTTCCTAGCTCATCAGAGTTAGGTAAAACATAATATTTAAAGGGTTCAATTTTAATATTGAATTTTTTTGCAATTTCCTCACAAAATTTCACAGCCTTTTTAGCTTCCTTTTTGTCAAAATTACAATTAGGATGAACATAGTAAGTTATAAATTTATATTTTTTTATTTGCCAATTTCTAGTGTCATAGTTTATAGTATTTTCCAATTTAAAATTACCATATTTATCCTTGACAGCATAAAGCTTAGTTAAATAACTTGGATTTTGTTTAACATATTCACCCTCTGGACAACTAGCCATAAAAAGTGTTTTTATTTGATATCGTCCAACATCAACACTATCAATTTGTAACACATTAGGCTTATAGTAACTTAAATAATCATTTGCTTTATAATAGTTATAAATTTGATTAGCACTTCTATCAACTCTTAAAAGTTTACTTTTTAAATAGAATTTGTTTTCTGCTTGAGTCCAATTAGGATTAGCATAAATACTATCAGGTCTAGAATTTATGTAATTTTTATAAAGATTATAAACCTTTAGATTTTCAATTTTCGATGTGTCAACTCTAGCAGAAATTGGTACTTCAATAGTTTGACTATTAGAATAAAAGCATATGAATATAAATAATAATTTTAACGATTTTAGAAATTTATTACTTAAATAATTTAACTGTTTTGTCATAATTTATTATATTTAGCATTGTATTATTAATACCTGAAATTCCAGTAAAAAATCCAATCATTTCAAAATTTGAGTTAGATTTTTTTCCAACAGCTGCACAAGACCATGATTCAAACCCATTTCTTTTTTCATTAATTATGGTGTTTAAAAAATCATTTAATTTACATTTCACATCATTGTCTTGAAGTTTATGAGCATATTCATTTAATACATCAATATTACCAAAAACACCTGACGAATAATTAAAATTACCAGACCAGCCTTTTTCTTTTAAATTATTTACACTTATATCTATTTCATTTTTGATTATTTCATCTTGATAATAATCTAAAATTAATATTCTTGACAAGGCAATACCTCCAGATCCATAAGCCCAAAAATGATTTTCATTTTTAATTGTTTCAATATTGTCATTTTCGTATAATTTAAAAGAATACCAATAATTCTTTTCCACATCATACATTTTTCTTTCAAAATTTAAAGCTTTTATTGCTGCTAACTTAATTTCTTCATCTGGTAAATAAGCATTCAATTTAAATAATGAGAATGCAATTCCAGATGTTCCATGAGAAAAACCAGTATGAGTCTTTCCAAATTTTGTAATCCATGACAGTGAATCATCATTAGTTATTATGGCATTTCTAATTATATTTAAAGCAATTTTTTTACATAATAATAACAGACGATCTTCTTTAATCCTATCATATAATTTTAATAAATATATAATTGTGCCTGAACCACCACTTAATAAATCAAAATCAAAATCATCGCTATAGTATCTTTCAATCCAATCGACTAATTTATTTTGCAAAACATTATTCAATCCCAATAACTCAATACCGCTTTCTAAATAATACTCTGCTATATAAAAGGTACTAATCGGGAAGTTAAATAATGAAATTTTATTAAAGCTAATGGCTTTAGAATAAAAATCTTCGTAATTTCCAAACTGCTCTAAACCTAATTCAACAAACCCTTTACCTATTTTTAGAGCTTCAAGATTTCCGTATACTCTAAATAAATTTAAATAAAAAAAAGAAAGCCCATCCATACCGTCAAATAACCCCCATCTATGTGCTGAAATACCCCAAGTGTATGATGGAGTCTGAATTAATCCGTAATTAGAATATTGTTCATTTTTGTTAAAATATTAAGTTAAACAATTTTATTAAAAAAATATATATCCGTGCATTAATATTTATTTTTTCAATATTTTTTTACAAAATTAAATTTTTAAAATCATTCTACGTTACGGTTTTTTACGTAAAACGTTACGGTTTTTTACGTAAAACGTTACGGTTTTTATAAAATATTACGATACGCTTAATTAAATCAATTTTAAAATTTTACATACTGTGGGTACGTCATATCCTCGTACAATAAATTAGTAATAAACTGATATAGCCTTATGATTATAAAAAAGACAGAAGAAATAGAAGGTTATTTAGCATATAGTAAAATACTACAGGTTCTAAATGTGGAAAATAATTCTATAGCTTATAAATTTTTTGGTATGAAAAAAAAACATTTTACAAATGGAAAAAAGCATATGAAGAACAAGGAGAAGAAGGTTTACTCAGAAAGATACAAAATCCTCATATTTTACCTAAGTAAATTAATCAAGAGATTGTAAATAAAGTATTAGAACTTCGAAGAGATCAATAAATTAAGGACTTGCAAATTAAATGGTAGAAAGATCACATGATATTTTATATCGGAATCAAGTGTTTATTGAATTTTAAAGCTTAATAATGTTGCTAGATTAGAAGATATGGTTGATTTTTTAAAACCTAATGAGAAAAACTTAAAATCTATATATAGCTCTAGTCAATAAACATCATTTAAAATGTTAATATTATAACATAAAAACAACTGTATTAAATAATAATTTAGATTTTAATATATTATATTGGAGTTTGTTACCATAAAAAAAATCAAAAAGCATTAGGCGAATGGTGTAAATTATTGCGTAAGCAAGAGAAATTAACACAGTACGATTTAGCTTCTGAATTAGATTTATCGCCAATTACCATTTCTAAACTAGAAAATGGTGAAAATACTACTCTTGAAACTGTTTTAAAATCTTACAACATTTTAATGAAATCAATAACTTTAATCAATTTATTCAAAGTAAAATAACAAATTTAAACAATTGTAAATCTTTGTATTAATATGGCTAAAAATCAAATTATTTCGGTTGTTTATAAAGACATGTAAATTGGTAAAATAGTTTATCATACAGATCAAAAAAATCTTCTTTTCAATATCATCCCGATTTTTTAGCGAGCAATCAATATAAAAGTGTTTTCTGAATTTGAGGGCGAAACATTCAGAGGCTTACCTTCCACGATAGCCGATTCACTTCCTGATGTTTTTGGTAATTTAATTTTTAAAGAATGGTTGGAATTCAATCATAAAAAAGCTGTAAATATTTCTCCATTAAAACAATTAACCTAAGTAGGTAAGCGTGGAATGGGCGCTTTAGAATTTATGCCTTCAAAAACGATTACTACAGAAGCTGAAATTAATATTAATGAGATTTCAGAGGTTGTAAAAAAGGTTTTAGATGTAAAGTCATCTATTCATGAAAAAAAACTAAGTGATTTAGCTTTACGTAATATTTTGAAAATTGGAACATCGGCAGGAGCTGCTCGCCCTAAAATTTTGATTTCTGAACATAAACAATCAAGTGCTATTATTGCTGGTGATTTTGAAAGTTCAGATACGTATAGTCACTATTTAATCAAATTAGCTATCGATGAAGAATCGAGTGATTCAAAAGAAAAAGTAGAATTTGTATATTATCAATTAGCTATCGATTTAAAAGTTTCACATAAAGATATTCAGCAACTATTTAAACGCATGGTTTTTAATTTGGTATTCGCAAATATTGATGATCATTTAAAGAATTTTAGTTTTATTTACGACGATGAAAAAGACAAATGGAATTATAAATAAAGTAGTGGAAGCAACCGAGCATTTTAAAAAATTATCTGACGAGCAAAATCTGCCTGATAAAGTAATTCAAAAAATTTATTCTGAATTTAATTTTATACTTTAAACTAATTATATGTACCACTATTTACAACACATTTCATTCAAACAATTGTTAATAAAGAGAAGTAGTTTATTGTATCGAAAAGAAAAATTTAATTATATTTAAAAAACCTTAAAACTGTAACATGATCAAAAAAGCTTTACTCTTACTAAGTATCTGTTTGTTTACATCTTGCGTAGTAACAAAACCACGAGATATAAATACAATTAAAACAACCTCAACAGCTATTGATAGTTTTTACAAACAAAAAAATATACCGAATTATTTACTTGTAAAGGATAAAAACAGTTTTGCTAAGCTAATTGAAATGAAAAATTTTGCTCCAGATTTGGTATTTTTATTTGATGAGAGTGGAAAGGAAATTAATACAGATGTAGAAAATAAATTATGTAGAGGTAATGCACCATACCATTTAAAAAATTATAAAACGCTAACTGATTTAGTTTATACAGATAAAAAATTAGAGGATTTTATATCCCTTTTTAAATTTAAAGACGATTCTGAAATAAAAACGGATGCAACCAAACCAACAGTATTTGTAACCACCAGTTTATATGGTGAAAAATATAAGGCAAATAAACAAATGCTGGAGCTTTATAACCAATACAAAGCGGATTATAACTTTTATGTTATCAATACAGATTTTAATACAGATTGGGCTAAAGACTGGAATATTAAGGTTGAAGGTTACGTATCTATAACTAGAAGAATACTATAAAACTAAGAGCGAACTTTAAAAGTTCGCTTTTTTTATTTAAATAAAATACACCCTTCAAAACTTTGGACTTTTGAGTTTAGACTCTATCGCGTTAGGGATTGGAGCGGCATCCTTTTGTAAGGCTGCCTGAGGTCCCCGAAGGCAGGATTACAAAAGATATAGCGAAAAGCCCGACCCGCCCATGAGAAGGTGGGTAACGCCCAAATTATTAAAATTTTACTTACCTTTAATGCTTAAAACAACACAACAATTAAATGAAAAAAATAGTACTATTAGGTTCTGGCGAACTTGGTAAAGAGTTTGTAATTGCAGCGCAACGTTTAGGTCAATACGTAATCGCAGTAGATAGCTATGCTGGCGCTCCTGCAATGCAAGTTGCACACGAGTTCGAAGTAATTAATATGCTCGATGGCGACGCACTAGATGCAGTAATTGCAAAACATAAACCCGATTTTATTGTTCCAGAAATCGAAGCCATTAGAACCGAACGTTTTTACGCTTACGAACAACAAGGTTACACCGTAGTTCCGTCGGCTAAAGCGGCAAATTTCACAATGAATCGTAAAGCAATTCGCGATTTAGCGGCTAAAGATTTAGGTCTTCGTACAGCCAATTATCGCTATGCAACCTCGGCTCAAGAATTACAAAATGCAGTAACCGAAGTAGGAATGCCATGTGTAGTAAAACCATTAATGAGCTCTTCTGGTAAAGGACAATCTACCATTAAAACAGAAGCCGATATTGAAAAAGCTTGGCAATATGCCGTTGAAGGTTCTCGCGGAGATGTGGTAGAAGTAATTGTAGAGGCTTTTGTAAAGTTCAATTCCGAAATTACCCTTTTAACAGTAACGCAAAATAACGGATTACCCACATTGTTTTGTCCACCAATCGGTCATCGACAAGAACGCGGCGATTATCAAGAAAGTTGGCAGCCGGCTTATGTAAACGATAACGATATTTTAGAAGCCCAAGAAATGGCCAAAAAAGTTACCGAAGCTTTAGGCGGTGCGGGTATTTTTGGTGTCGAATTCTTTTTAACCGATGAAGGAGTTTATTTTTCGGAACTTTCACCTCGACCACACGATACCGGAATGGTTACTTTAGCAAACACACAAAACTTTAATGAATTTGAGCTGCATTTGCGTGCCATTTTAAGTTATCCAATCCAAGAAATTAGTTTATTAAAACACGGAGCAAGTGCGGTAATATTAGCGAGTAAAAACTCAGATCAACCCACTTTTACAGGTGTTGAAAAGGTAGCCGGATTAGCAAATACCGATTTACGCTTATTTGGTAAGCCAACCTCTAGACCATATCGTAGAATGGGCGTTGTTGTTACTTATGCAAATACTGAAACACCAATCGAGTCGTTAATAGATAAAGCAAAACAAACAGCAAGCTTAATCTCCGTTGATTAAAAATAGTATAAATCCTGCTTTTGCAGGATTTTATTTTTTTGCAGCTATCCTTTTTTTACCTTTATAAAAAATAAAACATGTCTCTACAATCTAAACAAGAAGCCGTTAAAACCACATACCTCAGCATTTTGAGTAGTTTGCTTTTAGCAAGCATTAAAGGGGTTTCTGGTATTTTTGGAAATTCATATGCTTTAATCGCAGACGCAATTGAGTCCACCGCAGATATTTTTGCTTCCTTACTCGTTTTATTTGGTATTAAATACGCTCATAAACCAGCCGATGACGATCATCCTTATGGACACGGAAAAGCAGAAGCTTTGGTTACTTTTTTAGTCGTTGTTATTTTATTATGCTCGGCAGGCTTTATTGCTTACCAAAGTATACTTAATATTAAAACCCCTCACGAAGCTCCTAAAGCTTGGACATTATTAGTTTTAGGAGGAATAATTATTTGGAAAGAATGTTCTTATCAATTTGTAAAACGTAAAGCTGAAAAATTAAACTCATCGGCTTTACTTGCTGAGGCTTGGCATCATAGAAGTGATGCGATTACCTCGATCATCGCATTTTTAGGTATTGTAATTGCCTTGTTTATGGGACCTGGTTTTGAATCGGCAGATGATTGGGCTGCGCTTTTTGCCTCTATTTTAATTATTTATAATAGTTACAAAATTTTCAGACCAGCGTTAAGTGAAGTTATGGACGAAACACTATTTCCTGAAGTCGAACTAAAAATTAGAACAGTAGCCAAAAGTGTTCCTGGAATTTTAGATACCGAAAAGTGTTTTATACGAAAATCGGGGACAAAATATCACGTAGAGCTACATACCATTGTTGATGAGAATATGACGGTAAGAGTAAGCCATGATTTAGGACATGTTCTAAAAGACACTTTAAACGAAAAAATCCCAGAATTAGGATATATTATTATTCATATTGAACCTAGCAACTGTAAAAACTGTTAACTATTTTGAATTTATTATTAGAAAATATTGCCAAACACGTAAGCCTAACTCCTGAAGAGCAAGAGTTAGTTATGCGCTTTTTTCATTATGATGAATATAAAGCCAAAACCATTTTATTGAAACCGGGCGAAATAGCAGAGCTTACATATTTTGTTCTTGATGGAATGATACGCAGTTATACTGTTGATACCAATGGGGTTGAACATGTTTTAAGTTTTGCTGCACCAAATTGGTTTATTACTGATATGTATAGTATTATATCAAGAAAGCCAGCACAACAATATCTTTCTGTAATTAACGATGTTAAAGTTTATAAAATTAGTAAAGAAGATCAGGATACGTTATATGAAAAGGTCCCTAAAATGGAACGCTTTTTTAGAGTATTGATCGAGAATTCGGTTGTTGCACACCAGCAACGATTAATAGACAACTTGTCGTTAACTGCCGAAGATCGTTACGAAAAATTCTGTAGCAAATATCCAGCTTTTATTCAATGTATTCCTCAAAAACATATTGCTTCATTTATTGGGGTAACTCCAGAGTTTTTTAGCAAGATGAAAGCCCGATTATTAAAAAAGTAACATAGTTAATATGTTACTTTTTTTGTTTATAACTATTTTTAAAAAGTTAATAAGTATTGATTTAAAAAATAAAACTAAATACTTATAAACAAAGTTATTAACAATTTAATATTTTAAAAATCATTGTTAAGTGTGATTATTAAAGAAAATTTAAAAGTTATCAACAAAAGTTATTAACAACTATAAACAAAAAAGTTACCAACATTAAAAATGTTGATAACTTAAGATTTTTTTGTATTTTAAATGTATTATTTAGCTATTGGAATAAACCTACCTGAATAATCCGAAGGATAATCTCCAGTATCTCCCGTAAAGGTTTCTGATTTTCTGTTAGCAACAACCGTATAAGAAAACTTTACTGAGTTAGTTCCGTTTTGTAACTCTCTTACTTCAAAACCATCAATTGATTTATTAGCTACATAAACGCCATTACAATCACCTTCTAGCTGAATAAAAATTTTAATATCATCTGTATTTGTAGCCGAAATCACGTTTTGTAATTGAGAATCAAAAGTAACATTTGCTCTACCATTAATTAATTGTGCCGTTCCGTAATCTGTAACTTTAATTTCGGGAGCAATTACCGCATGCATAGTAACTTCGTTTTTGTTTGTATCTTTTACAATAGTAGAAATAGTACCAGGTCCTAAACTAGAAAAAAGAAATCCTTTGTTAGCATTAGATTGTAAAATACGTCCATTTGTAACGAAGTTTGTAGTTCCGTTTCGACCACCAAAATACCAGTTTGTTGTGCTGTATCGCGAGTGATATCCTGCCTTAATACCAGAGGTTCCAAAAAAGCGAGAACTAACACCATAATTAAGTCCTGCTGCCGAAATACCCGTTAATTCACTATAATGGAATGAAGTTGAACCGCCACTTTTAAAAACACCTGCTATACTTGGATTTCCAGAATTTACAGAAGATTCTGCAACAAGAGCATTACCACTTGTTCCCCCAATTTTTCGCGCAAAAACAGCACTACCCGTACCGGTTGAGGAAAGAGAAAATAAACCATTTTTATTGTCTGAAGTAGTAACCGTTAAGTAAGCCGGATGCGTAGAGGTTAATCCAAAATCTCTAATTACTAATTCTCCTGTTTCAAGTAAGGTCATTCTACGAGTATTGTTAGTTCTAAAAACTAAAGGCATATTATTTTTTGTACCTAAAAAGTTTGATGTTGTAACTTCATTACCATTCAAATCCCATTTCTCATCACTAGTTGGAGTTCCTGTTTGTGTGGAATCAGATTTTAAAGGTACCCATTTTACTCCGTCCCAATAATAAAATCCGGGAACTACGTCGTTTACACTTGCTGTATTATAAACCAATGTACTTGGTACTAATGCACCACCCGAAGGATTTATTACAGGTGCTTGTATTGTGGTACTACTTAAAGATACGCGAGAAAGGACAACGCCTTGATTAGAATTTTCGACATCTAAAGCTCCTTTAGGATCGTTTGTACCAACACCTACTTGTGCGTTAGATAATAACGAAATAAATAAAAAAGTAAAAATTAAATTAATTGATTTCATTTTATCTAATTTAGGAAATACAAAAAGAAAGATAGTAGCTAACTATCTTTTTTAGTTTTTTAAACGTTTTTCAAGTTCTTGGACACGCAAATTCAACTCTTTAATAGATTCTAATAACACAGGTATTAGTTGAGTATAATTAACTGATTTGTATTTTTCTGGATTATCCGACGTAAAATCAAACTGTACTTCAGAAATCATTTCCGGAAATATTTTTTCAACTTCTTGAGCAATAACACCGTATTCTTTTCTTGAATGTTTCGTTTCATGTAGCTTTCCATTAATGTCATTTTTTTTCACACTAAAATTAATATCATAATAATTCCCCGAAAGCTTTACTAATTTATCTGTAGCATTTTCAATTTTTTTTATGTTAGATTTTAATCGAATATCAGAAGGAAATGTAAAACCTGTAGTTGAATGCACTCTACCATTAAAATAGCCAGCATAACCACCATTTCTAATATCACCCCAAATTCCAACATAACCTCTACCATAAGTTCCAACTCCATCACCATTACCAATAGCATCATAATTTTCCCCCCAAACACCGTATCCATAACTATAATTAGTTTCTCCTACAACACCGTTAACACCAGTTCCTAAAACTCCATGACCGCCATTTGTTCGAGTATTATTTCCGTAAACAGCAGATCTAGACGTAGAAGTCACATCTGTTTGACCTATTACAGCATAACCCGCACCTCCTGAAATCCCTAAAATTGCTCCAGATGTACTACTAGATGAATTGTTTCTCCCTTGAATTGTTGAGTATGGATTATTACCTGTAAAAGTATTCGCAGCACGAATTGTAGTACCAATACTGTTCTGATCTGCATAAAGAGCATATGAATTTGCAACGCTAGTATCTATTCTTAATCCTGTTGTATTTGTTCCAGCAACATTAATTTGAACAGGACCACTATCTGCTGTAATAACTCTTCCTGCTCCTGGTCCACCTTCATCATAAGCTTGATCTAAGGTATTTTTACCAGGGTTTGTGGATCCCAAACCTTTCATCGCAATCCATTTGGTTCCATCCCAATAATAAAATCCAGGTAGTACATCACCAACTGCATTGGTATTGTAAACTAAAGTACTTGTCTCAATTGTCCCTCCGTTTGGATTAACAACTGGAGTTGAAATTGTTGTTGATGTTAACGCAACACGTGGAATTAAAATACCATTTGTTGAGGATTCAACATCTAGAGCTGCTTTAGGGGCGGTTGTTCCAATACCTACTTGTGAAAAAGCAGAAATAGTAAAAGTAAACAGAGTAGTAGTAATTAAATTGTATAATTTCATAGTAATTGTATTTTGAAGGATGGTAAATTAATTTCACAAATAAATGTTAAAAAACAAATAATACAATATGTTTTTAATTATTACTTTTTTTTCTAAAATTTAATATTTTGAACAGAATGTACTGATGTTAAACACAATTAATTAACATTTAAGCTGTGTTTTTTTAATACGATTTCATGATATATTGATGTTAATATCTTTTTATCTTAATATAGATTAAGTATAAAATAATATAATTAAAATAAATTTGTCATATAAAAATAAAAAAATGGCTAAAACAATATTACATAAAGCAAATACGCGTGGCTATGCAGATCATGGCTGGTTAAAAAGTTATCACACTTTTAGTTTTGCAAACTATTTTGATGAAAATAGAATTCACTTTGGAGCACTACGCGTTTTAAACGATGATTTTGTTGCTGGAGGAATGGGATTTGGACAACACCCGCACAAGGACATGGAAATTATTTCTATTCCGTTAGAAGGAGACCTAGAACACCAAGACTCAATGGGGAATAAAGAAGTGATCAAAAATGGTGATGTACAAGTTATGAGTGCTGGAACAGGAGTAGTACATAGCGAGTATAATAAAAACGCAGACATTCCGGTTAAATTTTTACAAATTTGGGTAATACCAAAATATGCTGGTGTTACGCCACGTTATGATCAAATAACTTTAAATCCTGAGGATCGAAAAAATACATTTCAACAAATTGTGTCACCCAACCAAAACGATGCGGGAACATGGATTAATCAAGATGCTTGGTTTCATTTAGCCGATTTTGATACGGATTTAGAAAAAACATATCAATTTAAACAATCAGAAAATGGTGTTTATATTTTTGTTTTATCAGGAAAAATTCAAGTAGAAAATCAAGTATTAGAAACACGCGATGGTTTTGGTATCTCTCAAATAAATGAAATAAAAATAAAAGCATTAGAACAAAGTTCATTTTTAATAATGGAAGTTCCTATGCTAAAATAAGAACTATTAAAACAACATAATTATGTCACAAATTAATTGGAATATAGATCCAACACACTCAAACGTAGGATTTAAAGTTAAACACATGATGTTTACTAACGTTAAAGGTAGTTTTACTGATTACACTGCAACTGCAACTACAGAAAACGAAAACGATTTAACAAATGCAACTTTAGCTTTCGAAGCAAAAACAGCATCTGTTAACACAGAAAATGCAGATCGCGACAATCACTTAAAAAGTGCTGATTTTTTTGATGCGGAAACTTTTCCTACATTAAAATTTAACTCTACCTCAATTACTAACAAAGGTGGCAACACTTACTTAATTGAAGGTGATTTAACAGTTAAAGATGTAACTAAGCCAATTAAATTTAACGCGGAATACTCTGGAAAATTAACCGATCCATGGGGAAACACAAAATCTGGTTTAATTATCGAAGGTACAATTAATCGTAAAGATTTTGGACTAAACTGGAACTCTGCCCTAGAAACTGGTGGTGTTTTAGTGGGCGAAGATGTTAAGTTTGACATCGAAGTACAATTTGTAAAGCAATAATCTTTAAATATTTTTAGTTAAGTTTAAAAGACTGTCTTTTTTAGACAGTCTTTTTTTATGGAACCTCTTAGCCCCGGTAAAGCCGATATCCTTTTGTAAACCTGCACAGGTTTACCAAGCAGTTTACAAAAGATTAAGGCGAAAACGGGTACACGGATTACTTTACAAAACCAAGTTTATTGCTCTCAAAAAATAATATCTTTGTATTATGGAAACTTATAATTTACGAACCGTAACTGTTATGCGTTACATTACGCCCTTGCGCGAAGGCGGATCTTTACCTGCACTTGCCGAGGCAGACGACGATTTTAAATACGTATTAAAATTTAGAGGCGCCGGACACGGTATAAAAGCCTTAATTGCCGAACTTTTAGGCGGTTTAATTGCAAAAGAATTAGGATTGCCCGTGCCCGAATTGGTTTTTGCAAACCTGGACGAACAGTTTGGAAGAACCGAAGCGGATGAAGAAATTCAGGACCTTTTGGTGTTTAGTAAAGGCTTAAATTTAGCACTACATTACTTACAAGGATCGTTTACTTTTGACTTTGCAACCAACGATAGCGATGCGCTTTTAGCCAGCAAAATTGTTTGGTTAGATGCTTATATTACTAATGTTGACAGAACTTTCCGTAATACAAACCTACTAATTTGGAATAAAGAAATTTGGTTGATTGACCACGGCGCTTCTTTTTACTTTCACCATTCGTGGAGCAATTGGGAACAAGCTGCTAAAACGCCTTTTGCATTAATCAAAGACCACGTTTTAATTTCAAAAGCAAGTAAATTAGATCAAGTTCACGAGGAATTCACTCAAAAATTAACACCCAATGTATTACAAAAAATAGTGAATACAATTCCTACAGAATGGTTAGTTTGGGAAGGAAGTGAACAATCGCCCGAAGAAATTAGAGAAATATATTACAAATTTTTAACCCTACGTTTAGCAAATGCCGACGTGTTTTTAAAACAAGCTCAAAATGCAAGATAAATTTTTGTACGAATATGCCGTTTTGCGTGTTGTTCCTAAAATAGAACGCGAAGAATTTGTAAACATTGGCTTAATTATGTTTTGCAAACGGTTAAAATTTTTAAAAATCCAATACTACATTCACGAGGACAAAATTAAAAGCTTTTGTCCAGATTTCGATATCGACCAATTGCGACTAAACCTACAAGCGTTTGATTTGGTTTGCCACGACAAAAACAGTCGAAGCCCAATTGCACAGTTCGAAATCGACGAGAAATTTCGTTGGATCACGGCCGTAAAAAGTTCGAGCATACAAAGCTCGCGCCCGCACCCTGGTTACACCTCAAACCCCGAAGCAACTTTCACCAAACTATACAACGAGTTGGTTTTATAAAATATTTGGGCATTCCGCGCCTTTTCATGGGCGCGTCGTGCTTTTCGCTAAATCTTTTTTTACCTCGATAAACTCGGTATAAAAAGGATACCGCTACAATCACTAATGCAAAAAGGGAGAACCGCTAAAGTTCTCCCTTTTTTTATTTATTTCTAACAATTTGTTCCCATTTCCAAGCACTTTCAAGTGCGTCTTTAAGTGTGCTTTCTGCCTTCCAACCTAAAACGCTTTCAACTTTTTCAGTATTCGCAAAAGCTTCAATTACATCGCCTTCACGACGTTCTACTAATTGGTAATTTAGTTTTGCTCCACTCACCGTTTCAAAAGTTTCAATTACCTCTAAAACCGATGTTCCTTTTCCAGTTCCAACATTAAAAACCTCAACTTTATCAACATTTTGATTGTTCATTAATCGCTCTAAAGCAACCACATGCGCTTTAGCTAAATCAACCACATGAATGTAATCACGAATACACGTTCCATCTTCCGTAGGATAATCACTACCAAAAACCGAAAGCTTTTCGCGCAATCCAATTGCTGTTTGGGTAATAAAAGGAACTAAGTTTTGTGGAACACCAATTGGTAATTCGCCAATTTTAGCCGATGCATGAGCACCAATTGGGTTAAAATAACGCAACAAAATAGCATTTATATTTGTCACTTTTGTAGTATCAATTATAATCTCTTCACCAATTTGTTTGGTATTTCCGTATGGCGAAATTGCAGGTTGTATTGGTGCATTTTCTACAATTGGCATCGTTTCTGCCTGACCATAAACCGTACACGAGGAACTAAAAATAAAATTTGCTCGACTTTTATCTTGTAAATTTTGTAATAAATAAACTAAAGTATTGATATTGTTTTCGTAGTACAATAACGGATTTTGCACACTCTCACCAACTGCTTTTGATGCCGCAAAATGTATCACTCCGTTTATATCCTCATTTTGTTTAAAAAAATCAGAAACAGCCGTTTTATCTCGTAAATCGATATTAAAAAATGTAGGTTTTATGCCGCTTATGGCTACAATTCCGTCCAAAACATCTATAGACGAGTTCGATAAATTATCAATTATTACAACTTCATAGCCTTTATTTTGTAACTCAACAACGGTGTGAGAACCAATAAATCCAAGTCCACCTGTTACTAAAACCTTCATTTATTTATGCATTTGATTAGATTCTAAAATTAATACTAATTATAAAAACACACAATAATAAAATACGTTGCACAAATTAAAAAGGTTTCTTACTTTTCAAATTCAAAATAAAATACAAGGAATCAAGTGAAATTCTTGAACTGTCGCGCAACTGTGAGGATTGAAAAATCTAAGTCAGGTCGTTGTATTGTTTCTATTTATCAACAAAGCTTTCGCGATTGGAGCTATGGTTTGACTTGTATTTTTCACACTTCACTCCTATCTTCTGTTGCGATTTTTCATTTTTAATTATGACAATCGAACAACAAATTCAACAAAAAATCGATCTTAAGACGAAACCTTTAGGTGCTTTAGGTTATTTAGAACAATTGGCATTCAAAATTGCTAAAGTTCAAAACACATTAACTCCTCAATTAAATTACCCTACTCAAATTGTATTTGCTGCCGATCACGGATTAGCACAAGATGGAGTTAGCGCGTATCCGCCAGAAGTTACCTTTCAAATGGTGATGAACTTTTTACAAGGTGGCGCTGCTATTAATGTATTTTGCAAACAAAACAACATCGCTATCAAAATTGTAGATGCTGGTGTAAATTTCGATTTCGAAAATCATCCTGAATTAATAAAAGCCAAAGCGGGTTACGGTACCAAAAGTGCTTTACGAGAAAAGGCGATGACAAAAACTGAATTGGATTTTTGCTTTACCGAGAGTGCTAAAATTGTAAACTTAGCTTACGAAAAAGGCTCAAATATTATCGGGTTTGGCGAAATGGGTATCGGAAATACTTCATCTGCTTCTTTAATTATGGCCTCGCTTCTTCAAAAACCGATTGAAGAATGTATTGGTCGTGGTACAGGTATGAACAACCAACAATTGCAACACAAAACCAACATTTTAAAACAAGTAATGGAATTTCACGGAACCATTTCCGATCCTATAGAAATTATGCAAACTTTTGGTGGTTTTGAAGTAGCACAAATGTGTGGAGCTATGCTTCAGGCGCATAAAAACAATATGCTAATTATGGTTGATGGTTTTATTGCCACCGCGGCTTTTGCAATTGCGAAAGCGTTAGAACCTACTATTATCGAAAGAGCAATATTTTGTCACGTTTCGGACGAAAGCGGACATAAAGCATTTTTAGAATCCATGAATCAAAAAGCTATTTTAGACTTAAACTTACGAGTTGGCGAAGGAACAGGTTGCGCCCTTGCCTACCCAATTATTCAAAGTGCAGTTAATTTTTTAAACGAAATGGCAAGTTTCGAATCGGCTGGCGTTTCTAATAAATAACAAAATGATAAAAAAAGAAATCACTTATTTTCTAACCGCATTAATGTTTTTCACGCGAATTCCTATTCCTTTTAGATTAGATTATTCGTCAGAAATCATGAATCAATCACAAAAGTATTATCCTTTGGTAGGTTGGGTAGTTGGCGGAATCAACGCTTTGGTATTTTACCTTCTACATTTTATTTTACCTATTGATATTTGTTTGGTTTTAATGATGATGAGCAACGTTTTATTAACCGGAGCTTTTCATGAAGATGGATTTACCGATGTTTGCGACAGCTTTGGCGGCGGTTATGGAAAAGAAAAAATCTTAACGATTATGAAAGATAGTCGTGTGGGAGCTTATGGCGTAGTCGGAATTATTTTATTGTTCTTGCTAAAATTTCTAAGCATGAAACATTTGGCTGAAAATTCGTTGAACGATTTCTTAGTTATTCTTCTTATCGCACACAGCAGCAGCCGTTATTTATCAGGATTAATGATTCATACCCATCAATATGTAACCGATATTGATAAAAGTAAATCGAAACCTTTGGCCAATAAAGCCTTACCTAAACAAACATTATTGGTTGGTTTAGTATTTACGTTAATACCATTTCTTTGGTTTCAAGATATTAGAATGTTACTTGTTTTACCTTTTGCCTACTTAGGAAAAGTATATTTAGGGTGGTATTTCAACAAACATATTGGCGGATATACTGGCGATTGTTTAGGAACCGTGCAACAAGTAACCGAAGTTTTAATTTATTTAGGATGTATCATTTTATGGAAGTTTATGTAGCCCGACATACAAAAGTTGTTGTTGAAAAAGGTATTTGTTATGGACAAACCAATGTGGCATTACGCGAAACTTTTTTAGAAGAAATAAACCAATTCAAACATCGTATTCCAACTCATTTAGATATTGTTTTTAGTAGTCCGTTACAACGTTGTGTACAAGTCGCACAAACTTTTTCGGAAGAAATTATTACTGATAAACGTTTACTAGAAATGGATTTTGGCGATTGGGAAATGAAAGCTTGGAGCGATATTCCGTTAGATGAAATTCAACCTTGGTACGATGATTTTGTATTTACAAAGACACCAAACGGCGAAAACTTTGAACTGCTTTTTTTAAGATTAAAATCATTTTTAGATGAATTACGAACCAAAGATTATCAAAAAGTTTTGATTGTTACTCACGCCGGAATCATCAGAGCTATTTGGGCGTATTTACTAGAAACACCATTACAGAACGCTTTTAAAATTCCGATTGGTTTTGAAGAAGTATTTCATTTTAATTTAGGAAAAACACCTCAAGAAGATATTATCATTCAAAAAAAATAAACATAAAAAAATCCTCCAAATACACTGCCCCCAAAAAGTTAGACACTTTTGGGGGCATTTTTTATGGCAAGAAAAGTAAAATATGATGTAGCA
>CANRKI010000027.1 GCA_947631175.1 uncultured Flavobacterium sp. | reverse complement strand
CGTTTGTCACCTTAACTTACACAAAACTTTTGCAATTCCTCACGGTGGTGGTGGTCCTGGTGTTGGTCCAATTTGTGTGGCTCAACATTTAGTAGAATTTTTACCAACTAACCCAGTAGTAAAAGTAGGTGGAGAAAACGCTATTACAGCTATTTCTGCTGCACCATACGGATCGGCTTTAGTTTGTTTAATCTCTTACGGATACATTTCAATGTTAGGAGCAGCTGGTTTAAAACAAGCAACACAAACTGCTATTTTAAACGCAAACTACATGAAAGCACGTTTAGAAACTGGTTTCGAAATTTTATACACAGGGGAAAGAGGACGTGCAGCGCACGAAATGATCGTAGACTGTCGTATGTTTAAAGCAAACGGAATCGAAGTTACAGACATCGCAAAACGTTTAATGGACTACGGTTTCCACGCACCAACAGTATCTTTCCCGGTTGCAGGTACATTAATGATCGAACCTACTGAATCTGAAGATTTAGCAGAATTAGACCGTTTTTGTGAGGCTATGCTTTCAATCCGTAAGGAAATTGAAGCTGCAACTGCTGACGATGCAAACAATGTACTTAAAAATGCACCGCACACATTAACAATGTTAACTGCCGAGACATGGGAACAACCATACTCGCGCCAACAAGCGGCTTACCCGTTAGAATATGTTGCTGAAAACAAATTCTGGCCTACAGTTCGCAGAATAGATGATGCTTACGGAGACAGAAACTTAGTATGTTCTTGCGCACCAATCGAAGCGTACATGGAAGCTTAATCGCATTACAATATAAATAAAGCCGACTGTAAAAAGTCGGCTTTTCTATTTTTGGGCATTCCCTCGCTTATAAACACAAATAAAAACATATAGTTGGGTTAAGCTCGGTCGGGCTATACGCTAAATCTTTTATTACGTTACACTACATAAAAGGATAACGCTCCTATCCCTAATGCAAAATAAAAATCAAGTGAAACAAGATCAATCTTCTAAATACAAGATCAAAAATTAGCTTTTATAAAATTCAATCGCACTATTAATTGTTTTCTCAAAAGCAACAGTTACTTCCTCCGCATTTTTAGAAGTTAAAGGAAACGGAACCATATGCGTATAATGAAACGGATAATCATCAATCTGCACATCAATATTTATAGATCGATATCCTCCTTTTAACGTATTTAAAGCCTCTATTGGTGGCGCAACAACATCCTGTTCCAACACATAAGCTTTTATTTTCCGTTCTAGCTTTTTAAATCGATTCTCTCTTTCATGCTGAAAATGATTGTAACGTAACATCGTTTTAAACCAACTTTCATTTGGGTGCAAATCACAATCTTGATAATGTCCCAAGCGCAAATCCGAACTAAAATTAGTAGTTAACAACTGCGCAAAAACTTTTTGCATAGCAATTGCCGCACGCGCATCCATAATGTATTTTGAAATAGGAAACATCCGATCAATAGTCATTCCACCACAAAAACAAAACAATTTAGAATCCGAAAATATACCATTCGGGTTAGACATCATTAAAATAACCGATAAAAACGAACCTATCGAATAACCAAATAAATTAATTTTAGCATTCGCGTTTATGTACTTAAAACTGCCAGCTCTTAAATCTTTAACAATTTCGATTACATCACTATACGATTGCAATCCAGACCAAAACATACGCTGTGGGTGTGCTTCCATCCTAGAACTTATCGCTGCATTAACGTATGAGGAATCCGAATTCTCAAACAAGTCCTGACCGCGATGTTGTGCCACTTCAAACATCAACTTTCGATCACTCCATTGTTCTGGCGCTCGATCCATATGAAAAGATATTGGATAAAGTAAAACAGCAACATTCGATTTTTTTACAAGTTCATAAGCCCAAGGCAAATATTTGTCCCATTTTTTTTCATTTAAACCATGAAAAAGAATTACAACCTCATCAACTTGCGTTACCTCACTATTTTTAATTACAGATATGGTGTACTTTAAATTTTCTTTTATTAAATAATCTGGGATACCTAACAATCCGGTTTCACTCGAATATTTGTCGGCTTTAGCCGAATCAAATTCACAATGATGCAAATCACATTTCAATAACTTAGATCCGGGTAAAACTCCATCTGCTGCAACCGACTCAAATTTAATATTATGAATTGAAATTCCTAATTCGGCATCTACTATTTTTTCCTGAGAAGTATCAAATATATTACTCAGCTTTTTATGGATTTCATAATAAAACATAACACACTTTTTCTTTCCTAAATTTATAAAAAACAATGTTAAGCGCGCATATAAAAAACAATGTTTTACATTTTTTTTATAAATTATGTATAACATATTTATTTAAAACAATTGTTCGGCAATGTATTTTGTATTACTCGAATTACTCATTGTATAAAAATGTAAAACAGGAACATTATTTTTTATCAACTCCTTACATTGGTTAACACACCATTCAATACCTATTTGTTTCACCTCAGCAGCATCCTTCGTCTTTAAAACTTCTTGCACCAAAGCGTCAGGCAAGTCAATAAAAAAATTCTTCGGAATTGTAGTCAATTGAGATCCCGTTGTTAACGGTTTAATCCCCGGAATAATAGGCACCGTAATACCAATAGCTCTGCATTTTTTTACAAAATCAAAATACTTAGTATTATCAAAAAACATCTGAGTCACAATATAATCCGCACCTAATGCTACTTTACGTTTTAAATAATGCATATCCAAACTTAAGTTTGCCGACTCAAAATGCTTTTCTGGATAACCAGCCACACCCACACAAAAATCCGTAGCATACGTTTCCTGCAACTCATCATCCAAATACTTTCCGTTGTTCATACGTACCACCTGCTCCACTAATTCACTCGCAAACGCATGACCACCTGGTTCAGCCACAAACGATTTCTCCGACTTAATTGGATCGCCACGCAAAACCAATACATTATCAATTCCTAAAAAATTTAAATCAATCAATGCGTCCTCGGTATCTTCCTTGGTAAAACCACCACAAATTAAATGCGGAACCGCATCCACCTTATAATGATTCTGAATCGCCGAACAAATCGCTACCGTTCCCGGACGCTTTCTAACCGAATACTTTTTCAACAATCCGTTGTCCTTTTGTTTGTAAATATATTCTTGCCTATGATACGTCACATCAATAAAAGCCGGTTTTAACTCCACCAACGGATCTAACGTTTTAAACGTACAATTAATATCCTGTCCTTTAACCGGCGGCAAAATCTCTAACGAAAACAACGTTTTCCCATCCGCCTTATTTATATGATCAATAATTTTCATTCTATATCTTTTTGGGCGTTTCCCTTCGGGTCGGGCTTTTCGTTTTATCTTTTGTAAGTAGCTTCGAGAACCTCAGCTACCCTTACAAAAGGATACCACTACAATCCCTAACGCAACAACCACCAACTTACTACCTTAATTTAAACTATTCTAAAATTATTAGTCTACAAAAATTCCTGCTTAACAATTCCCCCTTTGGGGGCTAGGGAACTAATTTATATTTGGTTGCAACCACTTCGTAGCTTCATCAACACTAATATTTCTACGTTTCGCATAATCCACCACCTGATCTTCCGTAATTTTACCTAAACCAAAATACTTAGCCTCAGTATTCGCAAAATAATAGCCCGAAACCGACGATGCTGGCCACATTGCTAAACTCTCTGTTAACGTAACGCCAATTTCATTTGCGACATCCAATACGTTCCAAATCGTGTTTTTTTCTAAATGATCTGGACAAGCCGGATAACCTGGCGCTGGACGAATGCCTTTGTACGATTCATTTATCAGTTCTTCGTTCGATAGTTTCTCGTCTGCTGCGTAACCCCAAATTTCCTTTCTTACACGTTCGTGTAAATATTCTGCAAAAGCTTCCGCTAATCTATCGCCTAAAGCTTTTACTAAAATAGAATTGTAATCGTCGTGGTTTTCTTCAAAAGCTTTCGCTTTTTCTTCTACGCCAAAACCAGTCGAAACGCAAAACAAACCAATATAATCTTGAATGTTTGTTTCTTTTGGAGCGACGAAATCAGCTAACGCAATATTAGGAACGGTTCCTGATTTTTTAGATTGCTGGCGCAAGGTGATTAATTGATGCGTCTGGTTTCCGTCTACCAATTCAATATCGTCATGGTTAACTTGATTCGCAGGATAAATACCTAAAATACCTTTTGCTGTAAACCATTTTTCGTCAATAATTTGTTGTAACATCGCTTGCGCATCAGCAAACAAATCAGTTGCTTGCGTTCCTACAACGCTATCTGTTAAAATCTCTGGATATTTACCAAACAATTCCCATGATCTAAAAAATGGAGTCCAATCGATATACGGAACCAATTCACTTAACGAAACCTCTACTTGTTTTTTTCCAATAAAATTAGGTTTTGTAATCGTTGTAGTTGCCCAATCGATTTGGAATTTATTTTTACGAGCATCTTCAATCGATAAAAATGTTTTATCTTTTGCTCTACTTAAAAAATCATGGCGGAGTTTGTTGTATTCTGCACGTATTTCTTCTTTATAAATCGTATTTTTTTCTGGTTGTAACAAATTGTTGATTATCGTTACAGCTCTGGATGCATCGTTTACGTGAACCACTGCGTTTTGGTATTCTGGAGCAATTTTTACAGCCGTATGCGCACGAGATGTTGTTGCGCCACCAATCATAATTGGAATAGTACTTCCAGCTTTTTCCAACTCTTTCGCTAAATGCACCATTTCATCAAGCGATGGCGTTATCAATCCGCTCAATCCAATAACATCCACTTGTTCTTTAATGGCAGTTTCAATAATCTTTTCTGGTGCAACCATTACACCTAAGTCGATAATCTCGAAATTATTACACGCCAAAACAACCGAAACAATGTTTTTTCCGATATCGTGAACATCTCCACGAACCGTTGCCATTAAAACTTTAGGTGCCCCTTCCGTCCCCAATGGGGAAACTTGAGCCCCTTCCGTCCCCAGCGGGGAAACTTGTGTTTTATTAGATGTGTCTTTTAATTCATTTAATGTTTTTTCGATAACATCAATAACATCAAACAAAGAATGTAAAACCTGTTGATTGGTAAATCTAATCACTTTATAACCTTGCGATTCTAACCATTCTGTTCTTAAATTATCATGTTCAATTTGTTCCTTAGTGTTATGAACCGCTCCGTCAATCTCAATAATTAGTTGCTTTTTTAAACAAACAAAATCAGCAATATATTGACCAATTATATGTTGACGTCTGAATTTATAATTTTCGAGTTTTTTACCTGATAAAACTTTCCAAAGAGCCGATTCAGCTTCTGTTGGATTATTTCTCATTTCAAGAGCTCTTTCTTTAAGCTTTTCATATAATGCAGGATTTGCAGTTTGCCATCCATACCTTTGTTCCCCTTTAGGGGTTAGGGGTTGATTTTTCTTTTTCTCTTCTTCAATAAACGGTAATAAATAAGCAACTGCTTTTTTCATTACACGCGCCGACTTTACTACTTGAGGTAAAAACATTTTACCCGAACCAAATAAATCGCCAACTACGTTCATTCCGCTCATTAAATACGTTTCGATTACTTCAATTGGTCTGTCAACTTGTAAACGAGCCTCTTCTACATCAACAGTAATAAACTCTTCGATTCCTTTTACTAATGAATGTGTTAAGCGTTCCTGAACAGGAAGTGAGCGCCATTCGTCAACTTTCTTTTCTGTTGTTTTTGTTTCGCCTTTTAAACCTTCTGCAAATTCTAACAAACGTTCCGTTGCATCGTCTCTTCTGTTTAACAATACATCTTCTACGAAGGTTAATAATTCAGTATCGATTTGATCGTAAATCTCCAACAATTCAGGATTTACAATTCCCATGTTCATTCCGTGTTGAATAGCATGATATAAAAAGGCCGAATGCATGGCTTCACGAACGCGATCGTTTCCTCTAAACGAGAACGAAACATTACTTACTCCTCCGGAAACATTTGCATACGGAAGATTTTCTCTGATCCATTTTGTAGCAAAGAAAAAATCTAAAGCATTGTTGTTATGTTCAACCATTCCGGTTGCAACAGGGAAAATATTGGGGTCGAAAATGATATCTTGTGGCGGAAATTGCACTTCGTTAACCAATAAATCGTACGAACGTTTACAAATGTCGATACGACGTTGTAAGGTATCAGCCTGACCATTCTCGTCGAAAGCCATTACCACTACAGCAGCTCCGTAACGTTTTATTAGCTTGGCATGGTTTAAAAATGCCGTTTCGCCTTCTTTCAACGAAATAGAATTTACGATTCCTTTTCCTTGAATACATTGTAAGCCCGCTTCGATAATTTCCCATTTCGAACTATCAATCATAATCGGAACACGAGCGATATCTGGTTCGGCAGCAATTAGATTTAAAAATGTAGTCATGGCCTGAACACCATCTAACATTCCTTCGTCCATATTAATGTCGATAATTTGTGCACCATTTTCTACTTGCAAACGAGCAATATCCAAAGCTTCGTCAAACTTTTCTTCCTTAATTAATCGAAGAAATTTACGTGAACCCGTTACGTTGGTACGTTCGCCAACATTTATAAAGTTTGAATTTGCAGTAACAAATAATGGTTCTAAACCAGAAAGCGTTAAAATGGGTTCTGGCTTTGGCTGTGCAGCTGCTTGTTGGTTTCGATTTTGGTTATGAATAGCCACAACATCTGCAATTTTTTTAATGTGATCTGGATTCGTTCCGCAACAACCACCAATAATTTGTACTAAATCGTCGTTTAGATAATCGGCAATCAATTGTTGCATTTCCTCTGGCGATTGATCGTATTCACCAAAAGCATTCGGTAAACCAGCATTGGGATGTGCCGAGATATTGACAGAAGTATGCAACGCCAATTGTTTTAAATAGGGTTTTAATTGTTCCGCACCCAAAGCGCAATTGAATCCGATACTTAACAACGGAATATGTGAAATAGAAATTAGAAAAGCATCTACCGTTTGACCCGAAAGTGTTCTTCCGGAAGCGTCGGTAATTGTTCCTGAAACCATAATTGGAATATCGATTCCTTTTTCTTCTTTTACTTCTTCGATAGCAAATAAAGCAGCTTTTGCATTTAAAGTGTCGAAAATGGTTTCCACCAAAAGTAAATCGCAACCTCCGTCAATTAAAGCTTCCACTTGTTGTTTGTAAGCGATGCGTAATTCGTTAAAACTTACCGCACGATAACCAGGATCGTTCACATCTGGCGACATAGAAGCTGTACGATTTGTTGGTCCGATAGATCCGGCAACAAAACGAGGTTTGTTTGGAGTAATGGTAAAAAACTCGTCGCAAACTTCGCGGGCAATTTTAGCTGATTCGTAGTTTAATTGATAAACATAATCTTCTAAATGATAATCGGCCATACCAATAGTTGTTCCTGAAAAGGTATTGGTTTCGATAATATCGGCGCCGGCTTGTAAATATTTTCGGTGCACTTCTTTCACCGCTTGTGGTTGCGTGATAGAAAGTAAATCGTTGTTTCCTTTTAATGGATGTGGAAAATCTTTGAATTGTTCACCACGGAAATCTTCTTCGGTAAATTTATATTGTTGCAACATCGTTCCCATAGCTCCATCGAGAACTAAGGTATTATGTTTGATAATTTCTGTAATAGAGGTTTTCGTGTTGGTACAGTGTGAATCTGACATTTTATTTCGTATTAAATTTTAGTGTAATACGTTTGCTTTTAGCCCCGATTGTAGCGACATCCTTTGGTGAGGAACGAACAAAAGATATAGCGAAAAGCGGGAACAAGGTTTACTTTGCTCGTTAACGTATAGGCTTCTTAAAAAAATAAAATGTTATGTATGAAAGTTTGCAGCGGGATTGCTGAAAAAAAAGTCTGGTTATCTTTCCTAAAATGTAGGTAGAATGTAGCACCTTCTTTACAAGTGTAAAGGGTTGCTAAGGCTTCGCTGGGTCTATTCCCTCTGCCTTTCGTGATAACATAAATATGTTTAAGAACAGTGCGAAGTTATGAATTTGATTTTAAGTCACAAAAAAAACTTAGCCTTTGGAGCTAAGTTTTTTACTATTTATTTAAAAAAATTATTTTTTAATGAATTTTGATGTTGCAGTACCTTTATCTGCTTGTACTTTTACGATATAAGTTCCTGAAGCTAGGTCTGAAACGTTAATTTGTGAAGTTGTAGCTTGTTTAACTGTACGACCGTTAATATCTGTAATTGTAATATTTTGAATATCTAATCCGTTGTTTGATGAAATATTTAAAACATCAGAAACTGGGTTTGGATACATAGATAAGCCTAGGTTAGCAAAATCTTGTGTTGATGCGGTTGCTGTAGCAGTAATTTCAACATCGTCTATTAACATTGCAAAATTATCAGTACTATTATGATGTCTAAA
Source organism: uncultured Flavobacterium sp. (assembly GCA_947631175.1). Lineage (GTDB taxonomy): Bacteria > Bacteroidota > Bacteroidia > Flavobacteriales > Flavobacteriaceae > Flavobacterium. The sequence goes on along the minus strand of CANRKI010000027.1, from coordinate 16,267 downwards.
CGCAAAGTATACAGTTGCTTGTCCGCCCAAAGCAGATATATCTAGTTCTCTAGAAGTCAAATCTAAAATACCACTAACAGAAGCTTGACTTAATACTGTTGTACTAGCCAACATATCTGCAACAGTATTAGCGGTAGCTGCATATACAGAATATATTTCATCAGACCAATCCGGGTCTTGAGAAGCTACTTTCCATTTTAATTTTATAGTTTTTCCAGCATGAGAACTTAAATCAATTGCAGAAGAAATTATATAATTATCAGGAGTTAAAGGGCCTAAATCGTTGTCATACGAAAAAGATACTAACATATTTAGACCAGAGCTTACACCAGGTCTACTATGTGTAGAATTATTAGTAATACCCCAATTATCACCATCTCCATCCGCATCAACAACTGTCCACCCAGCAGGTACTGGACCATTAAAGTTTTCTGAATATACAGTAGTAGTTTGTGCATTCATTGCAAAAGTAGATGCCAAACATAAAGCGCTGGTAAAAAGTAATTTTTTAATCATGTTTTTAATTTTTTAAGTTGTTAATAAAAATACAAATTTATATTAACAAAAACAAAAAAACAAACACATAATATACAATAAGTCATTTAATTTTTTATAATACTACAGATACACGTATTAAGTTATAGGGTAAATTTACGTTTTAAGCTGTTAAGCCTTGTGTTTTTTACATATATGAATAGATATTTTAAAGCGCTGAAAAATAAATTCATTAAAAGTTTTGACATCAAAAAATTGTTAGTTAATTTTGTAACATAAAATTTTAGAGGAAAAATTTGTACTGATTGCAACCTCATTAAAAAATGCTAAAGCAGGTTATTGACTTCTTTATGCATTTGCTTGCGCAGCAACTTTTCCTCCCTAACAAATAAAATCATATTTATGGCATATTTATTTACGTCTGAATCTGTTAGTGAAGGACACCCAGACAAAATTGCAGATCAAATTTCGGATGCATTAATTGATAATTTCTTAGCTTTTGACCCACAATCTAAAGTTGCATGTGAAACTTTAGTGACTACAGGTCAGGTAGTTTTAGCAGGTGAAGTAAAATCAAAAACATACTTAGACGTTCAAGAGATTGCACGCGATGTTATCCGTAAAATTGGATACACAAAAAGTGAATATATGTTTGATGCAAATTCGTGCGGAATTTTATCAGCAATTCACGAACAATCGGCAGATATTAACCAAGGAGTAGACCGAACAGTAGCTTCAGAAGACTTTGAAACTAAAGCAAATGCTCAAGGTGCTGGTGACCAAGGTATGATGTTTGGTTACGCAACTAACGAAACCGAAGATTTTATGCCATTAGCATTAAACTTATCGCATAAATTATTACAAGAATTAGCCGATTTACGTAGAGAAAACAACGAAATTAAATATTTACGTCCAGACGCTAAATCGCAAGTAACTTTAGAGTACGACAACAACAACAAACCTGTTCGCATCGACGCTATCGTTATCTCAACTCAACACGACGATTTTGCAGAAGAACAAGAAATGTTAGCTAAAATTAAACAAGATATTTTAGACATTTTAATTCCACGCATCATTGCAAAATATCCACAATACGCACATTTATTTAACGATAAAATCGAGTATCACATTAACCCAACAGGTAAATTCGTAATTGGAGGACCTCACGGAGATACAGGTTTAACAGGTCGTAAAATTATTGTAGATACGTACGGTGGTAAAGGGGCTCACGGTGGTGGTGCTTTTTCGGGTAAAGACCCATCTAAAGTAGACCGTTCTGCTGCTTACGCAACGCGTCACATCGCTAAAAACATTGTTGCAGCTGGTTTAGCAGAGCAAGTTTTAGTTCAAGTATCTTACGCAATTGGTGTTGCAAAACCTATGGGTATTTTTATTGATACCTACGGTACAGCAAAAGTAAACTTGAAAGACGGCGAAATTGCTAAAATTATCGAAGGAATTTTTGATATGAGACCATACGCAATCGAGCAACGTTTAAAACTTAGAAATCCTATTTATTCAGAAACTGCCGCTTACGGACACATGGGAAGAAAGTCTGAAATCGTAACTAAAACCTTTAAAAATCCATACGGAGACACAAAAACTGTAGAAGTTGAGCTGTTTACTTGGGAAAAATTAGATTATGTAGATCAGGTTAAAAAAGCTTTTAACTTATAATAATACCAAAAAGTTCAGTACCAGTTGCTGAACTTTTTTTTATTTTATGGCGTTCCCTAAACAAAAACTCCTTACGTCGTTTTTTATAGGTCGCGTGTTTCGCACTCGCATTTTTTAATTGCGCTACACTCCATTAAAAAAGTGCTCAAACAAAGCTGCACCCGCTAACGCGCTCCGCAAAATTTAAACAAAAAATGGGACCAAAAAGTCCCATTCAATATCTAAAAAATAGTGTCTCTATAATTTGTTGGCTTTCATTTTATTTAAAACCGATGTGGTAGAAAACTCTAACGACGGATTTTGTTCACTCTTAGCAGATTCTACAGCCTTAGTCTGTACCTCAATAGCTTTTTGTTTATTGCCTGTAAAATAATACAAATGTCCTAAAGTATCTAAAAAGTAAGGACTATTTTTATCTAAACCAACAGCCAATTCAGCCCATTTTAAAGCCTGCGCATATAAGTTCGTTTCTTTACTTTCAACAACGCTCCAAGCAACATTGTTCGCTAAATTAGCATTTAAATTTTTATAATCACTCCAACTTAACATCCCGTCAGAGTTGTTCACCTTCGATTCAAAACGAGCATCTAAAACCTCAATAAACGACGGTGCATTTTCAAAAGTTGTCGTATAATATTTTGCATATAAAGTTGCTAACTCTTTTAATTCGGGTTGCGTATAATCAATGTCAATTTCGTTGTTTGTAACTACATCGTAGTAACGAGTTAAATACACAATCTCTTCCGTATCATTAATAAACATACGTTTTAAAATAGCCAAAACCTTACGTTTTGTTTCCGAATCACTTATATAACTATTTTCATCAAAATTATAAACCTGTGAGTTTATTGCCTGTAAAATAATATTTTCTGTACTTAGATTTGGATACGAAAAAGCATCAGCCCAACTTGATTCGGCAACATTTTTTTGATTCAGCGTTTGTTTAGCCTCCTTAACTTCGGTTAAATTACTCAATAACAAATCAATGGCTTTGTAATCGTTATCAGTTAATTTAGACGAGCTATTTCTATTAAAAATAATTGACGAAAAACCATTTCTAGACAATTCGGCTTCTAAGATTGGAATTAAATTTTTATCAAATTTTTTAAAATTTCGGTTCAGTAAAGCTGTATAATGTGCCTCTAACTTGGTTTTAGTGAAATCTGGAAAGTTATATTTAAAATTCGTCTCTAAATTGTATTCATAATATTTATCAGAAAACTCATCAACATTAGCCGGAACCGGTAAATAAGCATTACGTAACGATAAGTTGTTGTTAAAAATTTGCTCTAACAACGTGATAAACTCAGCATCCTTTATTGTATTTTTTTGCGCCAATTTATACAACTCGTTTACTTTACTTAATCCTTTTAAAGTAGATGGTGTTATAGCGTGCGTTTCAAAATTAGAATTAATAGCAGATATTGAGATTTCATCTAACGCATTTTGTTTTAAAATTTCTCCATTTTTATCAATAAATAAAATAGCAGGTTTGTTAATATCAATTCCTTGTTTTTTAAGCCATTTTGTATCCGCTTTTGTAGCTAAATGAAAAACATATTTATTTAAAGCTTCGATTTCAGCTTTAATTGTGGCTTGGTCGTAAACTTCTCCGAAATATAAATCACGCGTAATATTGGTTTTGTATCCATCTAAAACAGTATCAAACTTTAATTTTGGATTCATTTTTTCATTTTCAATCAAAACAACTAAAAAAGTATCGTCTGTAGTTTTAATTTTCTTTAATCCGCTATCAATTGAATTCGTTGTTTTAACCTCAATCATATTAAGATAATCCGTAAATTCATAATCAATGGCTACCGCATTGGCATCATCCGCACCATCTAGCAAAGTTGATTTTAACTTTACTTTATTAGTAGGAGTTAATCGAACTGAATTAGCATGACTAGATTTTATCTCTTTGTAAAAAGTAATTTCATCAACTCCATTATCGCTAATTGTAATTTCTGATTTATCGTCGTTAAACCTCACATCCAACGTTGTGTCTTGAATACTCTTATAAGGATTAACCACATCAAAGGTAATTTGCTTTGCATTTTCGGGCAACGCATATTCAAATTCAATCGCATCGATAGTATCAAAATTTATCAATAAAAACACTTTTGATGTTTTAGGAATATTAAGATTCGTTACGACTTTATCTTGCAAAGACTGCTCAAAATCATTAACCACAACATCCAAATATTCTTTTTTATTTTGTTGGTTTAAATAACCTATTTTAAATTTTCCGTTAGCAAAATCGTAATTCGAACATGTAAAAATAGCTTCTGTATTTTCACTTTTACCTAAAACAACTTGCACATCAGCAATAGTTTGAGAACTTGTTAACTTAATTGTATTCTTGGTTTCATTATTTATTTTCCCGATAGATGTACCAAGAAAATATTCGGATTCACCAACAGTTAAAATTAAATCTTGTCCTTTAACGTTGCCTTTATAAACCTGATGATTTTGGGCAAAACCAAGATAAGAACTTAGCATTAAAACTGATAATGTAATTTTTTTCATAACGTGAAATTTTAGTCGTATTTCTGTAGGCTAAAGCTAAAAAAAAATCTACATATAATGTAGATTTTAGAAAAATTATAAATTGTATTTTAAACTTAAAATTACATATCGAGGTTGCACAATATAACTCGAATAGCTACTTGTTCCGCCTAACTGACTAAATGAGGATTGATCTAACGAGGTTGTGTTTAACAGGTTGGTTCCTTGTATTTTCCATTCCCATTTACTGTTTGGTTTACGATACATTAGACTTGCTGTTAAAAAATCGTACGAATTCTCGATGGTTTTAGACGAGTTGGTGTTTTTGTAAAAAGTATATTCTGAGGTAAAAGAAAAAGCCTCTAAGAAAAAATATTCCAACTTAGCCGATGGTGTTTGAGTGTAAACCTTATCAGCAAAATTATCGTTTATAGCATAAGCATAAGCCAACTCTAAATTTGGTAAACGTTTAAAATTAGTCGAAAAACGAACGCTATAATTTTGAGTAACGTTTTCGGTTTGTTGAACAATTGTTTCTGTAGTTCCGTTCACATCAAAAACACGTAAGTTATTAAATCTGCCCCACGACCAATTTCCAGAAACACTTGCCTTGTAATAACGTAAAAACGAACGTCCGTAACTAGCCATACCATTTACACTTTCGTCAGCAAAATTACTTGGCATATTTAGAGTTGATGTAACTTGATTGACACCGTCAAATAAAACTCGGTTTTTGATTCCTTCGGTTTGTTTGGTGTAACTTAAATTTGCAAAAATATTTTCGAAATTAAACATATTGTATCTAAAATAACGCAAACTATGTACTTGTGAAGTTGCGTTTTCTAGGTTTCTGTTTCCGCTAAACAACGAGTTGTAATTGCTAAAAACATATCCTTGCACTAAATTATTAATATCAGTAAAATTATTGGTTAACCTAAAGTCATAAGATAAAGTTTCAGACTTTTTAATTTGCCACAACGCGTTAAAATCTGGTAAAAGTTTGGTAAACGTTTTAGAATTATCTGAGTTTAATTGCACGTCATTCATATAAAAACTATGTGCGGTTACTCCGGGATTTAACGTGAATTTTCCAAATTTCATTCGATAATGTAATCCAATAAAAGCATCATTAAACGTGTAATTTACATTATTTGTGTTAGAAACATCTGTCAATTGATTTTGTGAATTGTTATCTAAAATTTGAAAAATATTAGAATCAAAATTTTGATACGAATACGTATTTCCAACTGTCACATTTAAAACTTGATTGTTTTTAACGCTGTAATAATAATCTGCTTTAGCATCAATTTTATTGGTTTTCACCATGCGGTTTTGGGTAATATCATTTCGAGTTTGTCCTGGGACGTATCCAATTAAATTAAATGGTTGATTGGCTAAGTTAGCATTATAAAACGGATCTTCGTCCTGATATAAATGTTGTACTAAAAATGAAAAAGTATTTTTATCATTTAACGTATAATAGTAATTTAAGTTTTGATTGATTGAAAATGGCTTTTGTTTTTTAATGGTATAAATGTCACTTAACAAACTCGAATACGTTCCGTTATATTCGCGCTGATTTGAAACTTTTGCCAATACATCATAATCAAAATGTACCTTATCCGAAGGTACATAACTAGAACTTAACTTAAACAAACCAAGTTCGTTTTTTTGAGATGTACGAGCCGTTTTATCTTCAACAATTTCTTGAGTTGTTCCGTTTGGTAATTTATCAATACGATTGGTTCGTGAAACCGTTTCTAAATCTGTATCATTTCCAGATAAAATAGCAAAACCACTCAATGTCCAAGCTTTTGATGGATTATACGAAAAATTTGCTGCGCCAAATCGAGCATCAATCTCTTTAGCACGGTTGTTACGCATTCCTATAATCCCTAAATCGTTCGACGAAATATTAAAACTAGTTCCCGAACGTCCCATCATATTTCTGAAACCACCAGTAAACTTAAAATAATCTTGCATGGTTAAAGGTAACTCGCCAATATTGTTAAAGTTACCTATTAAGTTTATGGAGTATTTTGGCGAATAATAAAATAGTTTTGGATTACCAAAATACCTAAAATCCTTGTGCCCTGCGCCTACTCCAGCGGTAACGTCACCAAACCAAAAATTCTTTTTTCCTTCTTTCAACTTAATATTTAAGGCTACATTTTCTTCATTATTTTGTAAACCTTTTAAATTTTGAACTTCGCTATAATTACGAACAAACTCCAGTTTATCCAAGGCATCTGCCGGAATGTTTTTAACAGCTATTTTACTATCGCCATCAAAAAAGTCCTTTCCTTCAACCATTACTTTTTGAATGGTTTTTCCTTCGACCTGAATTTCACCATCCGCATTTACCTCAACACCAGGTAATTTTTTAAGTACATCTTCAAGTTTACGCTCCGTTCCGTTAGTGAATGAATCCGAATTGTAAACAATTGTATCGCCTTTTATTGTAACTGGCATTTCTTTTATAATTTCTATGGCATCCAAAGTTGTGCCTTCAATCAATTTTATATCTTTTTTAATTGATGTTTTCTCAACTTCAATCACTTCATTAAAAGCTTGGTAGCCAATATAAGATGCTTTAAGTGTGTAACTTTGATTACTAGGAACCGATATCGCATATTTTCCATCTGATGCTGTAATGGAGTAGCCTTCCATAGCACCGGTTTTGGTATTTGTGATCATAACATTAGCCATTTCGAGCGGTCCAATTTCATCAAACACAACACCTTCAATCTTTACATTTTGGGCTAAAAAAGCCGAACAAAATAAAAAAAGAAGAAAAACAAATGCCTTTTTCATATTTAATTAAGATTATTTATAGTTTTTATTTAGACAAAAAAATTGAAGGAAAGTTTAATTCAAAACACAAAAAAACTCGCAGATAAACCACGAGTTTTTTTACTTGCATATGCAATTGTTTTTTTAAGATTTTAAATGTGCTCTTACAATTTTGTTATCCGATTTACTTTCTAAAACAAAATCAGTAGCAGTAGATTTAATAACGTTGAATTCGATAACATTTTTGGTATCTGAATCAGATCGCATAATGAATTTTTTATTTTTTTCGTCAAAATGCCAAATTCCTGTTTTAGTTTCACCTTTAGAGTGAAATTCGTAAGTGTTATTTTTCTTTAAATACAATACCGTATTTTTATCATCTTCAGATAAATCAGCTTTTTTAGAATCTACTTCATAATGAGACAACATCCACTTTTTTTCGGTAATCGAGCTTTGTGCAAAAACAGCTGTTGAAAACAAAACTCCTAAAATGATTAGTAAATTTTTCATAGATTAATGATTTGATTTTTAAGTAATAAACTTAAAGTTACAAAATATAATGTTTCGATTAAAAAAACTTTTATACTTTTGATAAAAATCACTTAAATGCTCCCAAAAAAAACAATTTTAGTCTATACCAACTCTTATAAAAAAGGTTCAGAAACGTTCGTTTTAAATCATATTAAAAAACTTGCACAAGACAATCACGTATCGGTTTTGTCAAATGTTTCAGGAGTTCAAAATTTGATGGAAAATGTAGATGCAACTGCTGCAAATTTAGATTTTGGAATTATGTATCGATTAAAAAAAACATTTCAATCGTTTAAATTCCTTCCAAAATTATGGACAAAAAGAAACTTTTATAATGGAGCTTTATTAAGTGTAAATGCAGCTTTAAAGCAAAAAAAATACGATATCATTTATTGTCATTTTGGGCAAAATGGGAAATTGATGTATGAATTACAAGAGTGTAATTTAATTTCTGGAAAAATTATAACTGTTTTTCATGGATTAGATTTTACTTTACCACAATACCAAGGAAATTTTTATCAAAATATAATTCCTTACGCTAAAAATATTATTTGTGTTACCGAGTTTTCGAGAAAAAAATTGATTGAGATTGGTTTCAATTCAGAAAATATTAGCGTAATACCCGTTCCTACTTATCACTACAATCAGGCGATATTACCTAAAAAGGAACCCGAAATTATAAATATACTTTTTGTCACGCGTTTTATAGAGCTAAAAGGAGTTTTAATTGTAAAACATATCTTACAGGAATTACGCAACCAAAATTTTGAAAAATATAAAATAACTTTTATTGGAGATGGAGAATTGTTTGAAGAAACCAAAGAGGATTTAAAAGATTTTAAGGACAATTTGCTTTTTTTAGGAAAAAGATCCACGCCAGAAATTATTGAACATTACAAGGATACTTATATCACCATTTATCCTGGAATAACAGACTCGAACGGAAGAGAAGAAAACCAATGTTTAGCAGTACAAGAGGGATTTGCGTATAAAATTCCTACAATAGCTTTTAATATTGGCGGATTGTCTGAATGTGTTCATCATTTAAAAACAGGTTTTTTAATTGAACCTAAAAATTATAAAGGCTTTGCCGAGGCAATTATAACCTTATACAATGACTATGAATTACGAAATAAATTAGCAGAAGGAGCTTTTGATTTGTATGAAACAAAATATTCTGAAAAGGTGATTGATAGCCAATACAAAAATTATTTAAAAAAAATAGAGAGCGAATAAATATTCGCTCTCTATTTTTTTAGAACCTTGGTGGTCCTTGTCTATTTCCTCCACCATTTTGAAATTGCTCACGCATTTCTTTCATTTTTTTCATCATGATGTCATTAAATTCTTGCTGAGTTATAGCTTTTCCTTTTTTAGGAGCTTTAATTTCAATTTTTTCCTTTGGATTAATTGCAATCTTAGTGCATAAAATAGTTGTTACACCATCGTTAACTTCTAAAATTAATCCTGGTAATCCCCAATAACTATCTGGTCCTTGATTTACTGGAATTTCTGGCGTGTACCAAGCAGTAATTGTTTTTTCAGATGGAAGTTCGATCGCACCAAAAAAGTTAGTTTTAGCACCTTCTTTTTCAGATTCCTTTTTATCACCGTTTTTATCAGCTTCATTACTTTTATTGTCAGCGGCAGGTCTAAAATTTCTAAAATCAGAAGCGTCAGATTTAATTATCGCTGTTGCTTTGTAAGCGGTATAATCTCCAATTTTTTTAGTTTCACCGGTCATTTGCCATTTATAGTTCGTTAAGGTATCAACAACCAAAAACTCTTTTCCCATAAATTCTTTATCAACCGTATATTGTTTTTCTTTAACATCTTTAAAGTAAGTACCACCACCACCAGTTACAGACGACATCATCATTCGCATTCCGCGTTGATTTTCTGCACCTGCTTCTAATTTTTCTTGCTCTTTATAGGTAGACGATGTTCTATCAAAATTTAAAATGTATGTTTTTTCAAAAGCTTTGCGCATACGTTCTTTCATTTGTGCTTCCATCTCCGGCGTAAGATTCATTCCGCGTGGTCTTGGCATGTTTTTAGTCATAGCATCTACGCTCGTTTTTGACTCGTAGGTTGCCTGACCAACAAAAGTAGCCTGCGCAAAAATAAAAGCATGCGTAAGTAAAGCAAAACTTGTGATTAGAAATTTATTTTTCATGATTAATTTTAGGTTTGTTATAGTTTAGACAATTTTTTAAATGAAACGTTTAATCTTTAATCAAAATTTTTTCGATTACACTTTTACCTGTTTCAATTTCTGTACCATAAAAAACAATATGATTCACTTTTGGTGTGATGCCAACATTATTTACTTTGGTTTGAACATACAATTTATCTACACTAATTTTTTTGTTATTCACAACAGTTTCAACTCTATAGCTCGAAGCTTTTTTAACCAAATATAAAATTTGTGGTTTGTATGCCGCAAGTGTAAAAGCGTATTTATTATCATTAATCTTTTGAGATTTAATCCCATAAGCTAATTTTTTTTGGGTGATAGAAAGCGGTTCAATTTCCCCTTTACTTTCGTAATTAATTCGTTTTATTAAAATTGGATTGAGATGATTTATTTTACCTCCGCTTAAATTAACATCGTAAATAAACGTATTGATTCCTTCACTATGTTGTATGTAAAACAACCTATTTTCACTTGTAGGTGGAATAGGATATTTTTTTTGTCCCCAAACACATAAAGACAATAGAACTAAAAAAATAGAGTACATTTGTTTCATAACGCTACATCATTTCATATCATGAAGATAAAATTGTTATTATTTATTGTGGTTTCGTTTATAAAATTACAAGCACAAACGCAAGAATTTTTAACCACCGATGTTTTAGGAGCAACTTATACCATAACCAATCAACAAGTTAGTAAAGATTATTTAGGAAAAACACATACATACAAAAATATTTTATTAGGTAAAATAGCAACTTTAGATGTTGTAAACCCTTTGCAAACTTTAATTTTTTATAAACAGCAAAACAGTATTGTTTTATTGGATCGTTTTTTAACCGAAACGCACCTTATAAATTTGCAAAACAAAGCACCCGATTTACAAATTACTTATGCTGGCACTGCCAATCAAAATCAAATTTGGATGTTTGATATCATTAGTAATCGCTTTGTTTTGTATAATATTTTAAACGATTCTTACAAGTTTTTAACCCATACGATAGATGATGAAATTACCAATTTCAAATCCAACCTAAACTATTTGTATTTTAAAACCGTAAATGATAAGGAGTTTGAAATAGATATTTATGGTAAGCTAAAACCAAGTACATCAACAACAAATTAAAAAACTAAAATACAAGCATTTATAAAACACAAAACGATATTGCAACCTAAAAACGTACTTGCAATAGCAATTATTTTAAAAAATACAAATGTAAAAAGCCATAATAATTAATTAACTTCGCTGCGTTATTAAAGAACTTAAAATTCTAGAAAATGCATATAGCGGTAGCAGGAAATATTGGCGCAGGTAAAACAACTCTTACACAAGCGTTGGCTAAACACTTTAATTGGGAACCTCATTTTGAAGATGTAGTTGACAATCCGTACTTAGACGATTTTTATCACGCTATGGACAGGTGGTCGTTTAATTTACAAATATATTTTTTAAATAGCCGTTTTCGACAAGTTTTAGAGATCAGAGAAAGTGGTAAAAAAATTATTCAGGACAGAACTATTTATGAAGATGCTCATATTTTTGCTCCTAATTTACATGCTATGGGTTTAATGAGCGAACGTGACTTTAAAAATTACACCTCTCTTTTTGAATTAATGCAACGCTTAGTTTCGGCACCTGATTTATTAATTTATTTACGTAGCTCGACACCTAATTTGGTTAAAAACATTCAAAAACGTGGTCGTGATTACGAAACTTCAATTTCGATTGATTATTTAAGTAAACTTAATGATCGTTATGAAGATTGGATTAACGGATACGATAAAGGAAATCTTTTAATTATTGATGTTGATTCGATGGATTTTGTTGATAATCCGGAAGATTTAGGTAATATTATTACTCGAGTTGATGCAGAATTAAACGGACTTTTTCAGACTAAATAATTTGGTTTTATTATACAATTAACGCTTTGATTTTTATCAAAGCGTTTTTTTTTGAAAGTAGTTGTTACAACATAGCCCCGATTGAAGCGGCATCCTTTTGTGAGGAACGAACAAAAGATATAGCGAAAAGCGGGTTGAATTGCTTCTTTTAATGCTACATAGTTAGCGCTACAAAAAAAAAGAGAACTAAAATTTAGTTCTCTGATTAAAATATTATTGAAAACGAATGGCTTTTGAGGGCGCCGTTTTAGAAATTAAATACGAAGGCAGCAATAAAATAAGTAAACAAATTAGGATGGTGCCAAGGTTTAGGCTTAAAATAAAAAGCCAGTCGATGTGTACCGGAGCGACGTCTACATAGTAATTTTCGGGATTTAGCTTTACAATTTCGAAGTTTTTTTGAATATAAAGCAATCCTATTCCTACAACATTACCTATTGCTAAACCAATTAATATTAAATAGGCTGCGTTGTATAAAAATATTTTGCGAATCAGCCAGTTGCTTGCTCCCATGGCTTTTAAAATTCCTATCATTTGTGTACGCTCTAATATTAACACTAATAAAGCTACAATCATGTTTATAGCTGATATTAAAATCATGAAAACGATAATTACGATGATATTAAAATCAAAAAGTTTTAACCATTCAAAAATATTGGGATACTTTTGCTCGATAGTGTAACTGTTGTACGTTGATGGAATTTGGGTATAAACCTGATCACCAATGGTTGAAATGGCATTAAAATCGCTAATAAAAGCCTCAATATTACCGACTTGGTTGGGTTGCCATTTATTAAATCGTTGAATGTGTCGAAGGTCGCCTAACACAAAGTTAGAATCAAACTCTTGCAATCCAGAATTAAAAATTCCTACAATTTTAAATCGTCTTGAAAAAGGTGGTTTATCCGTTTCCTCACGCATAAAAAACGAGTTAAACTCGTCGCCCAATTTTAAATTAAGTCGGTTAGCGATAAATCGAGAAACCAAAACGTCATTTGTTAATTTACTCGAAAAATCAGGTACTTGACCTTCTTCCAAATATTCCTTAATCACAGTCCAGTTAAAAGTTGAGTCAACACCTTTTAAGATAATTCCTTCAAACGAAGTTTCAGTTCTAATAATTCCGCCTTTAGTCGCAACGGCTTGTAAATGCGTAATACCAGGAATATTTTGTAAGGTTTCATACAGTTCGTCCGACTTTTGAATGGGCGAAATACTAACCTCCGAATTGTTATTATCAAAATTAGAGATCACAATATGCCCGTTAAAAGCTCCCACCTTTTCTCTAATTTTTTCTTGTAAGCCAATACCTGTTGCTACAGAAATAAGCATCATCACCATACTAATAACAATTGCAGTAATCGCAATTTTTATTATTGGTGCAGAAACACTACTTTTATTACTTTTAGCGCCTATTAAGCGTTTGGCTATAAAATATTCTAATTTCAAGGTGTATGAATTCTAATTTAATTTTCAAAAATACAGTTTTATTTTTTGCTTTAGGAGTTTTTTCGTGCGGAAAATCGGCACAAACAAGCAATTTATCGCAACAGCAACTTCCTACTACACAGCAAACGATAAACCCAATAAAAACCGGAGCACAAAATTTAGTCAATAATCTAAATTTACTCCAAAACAAAAAAGTTGGAATTATTACCAACCAAACCGGAATTATTGACAACCAAACTCATTTGGTCGATTTATTAGTCGAAAAAAAAATAAATGTTACCAAAATCTACGCACCCGAACACGGTTTTCGTGGTACAGCAGATGCAGGCGAATTAATTAAAGACGGAAAAGATACCAAAACCAACTTACCTATTATCTCGCTTTACGGAAACAATAAAAAACCAAATCCCGAACAACTTGCCAACATTGATGTTATGTTGTTTGATTTGCAAGATGTAGGCGCACGTTTTTACACCTACATTTCATCATTACATTACGTGATGGAAGCTTGCGCTGAGCAAAACATTCCAGTAATTGTATTGGATCGTCCAAATCCGAACGGAAGCATTATTGACGGACCCATCCTAGAAATGGAAAATACCAGTTTTGTGGGCATGCACCCAATTCCGGTTTTACATGGAATGACAATTGGGGAATATGCCCAAATGATTAATGGCGAAAGATGGTTAAAAAATGGAATTCAAGTGAACTTAAAAGTAATAAAAATCGAGAATTACAACCACAACATGCCGTATAGTTTGCCTGTAAAGCCATCGCCAAATTTACCAAACGACCAAGCCATAAACTTGTATGCGAGTCTTTGTTTTTTTGAAGGGACAAACGTAAGCGTGGGTCGTGGAACCGAAAAACAATTTCAAATTTACGGTTCGCCTTTTATCACAAATTTACCTTTCGAGTTCACACCAAAACCAAACTTTGGCGCTAAGGATCCGATGCATAATGGAAAAAAGTGTTATGGCGAGGACTTAACAAACGCTCCAAAAGTTACACAGCTCGAATTAAAATATTTAATTGCTGCTTATCAAAACACCACAGACAAAACCAAGTTTTTCAATTCTTTTTTCACCAAACTTGCGGGAACTAAAAAACTGCAAAAACAAATAGAAATGGAAATGACTGAAGATGAAATTAGAGCAAGTTGGGAAGTTGGCATAAATCAATTTCAAAAAATAAGAGCAAAATACTTACTTTATTAATTAGGGCGTTACCGCCATTTCATGAGCGGTCGGGCTGTACGCACTCGCTGCGGCTACATTACATTTCGCCGCGAGCTCAAACAAAGCTACCATCCCTAACGCGCTGCGCAAAAAGCAAAAAGTCGAGAGTACAAAAACTCTCGACTTTTTTTATAAAGGCATTTTCTTTTTCATTTCTTCAACAATTCGATAAGTTGCCGGACAAATTTCAATATTCTTTAAAGTTAAATTCGAAATTTGATGAAACTTTTTACGATCCGTATGCGGGAATTCACGACAAGCCTTTGGTCTGACATCATAAATCATACAATAATTTTCGTGATCCAAAAACGTACACGGAACCGATTTTAAAACATAATCCTTATCCTCATCAATACGTAAATATTGATCAATAAATTGCTGTGGCTTTTGTTTAAAATGTTTAGCTATACGTTCAATATCGGCAGTTGTAAACAAAGGCCCAGTTGTTTTACAACAATTCGCACACGTTAAACAATCGGTACGTTTAAACTCTGCATCATGCAAATTCTGCATCACGTAGTCTAAATCTTTCGGTTGTTTCTTTTTAAGTTTATCAAAATACTTTTTTGTTTCCTTATGCGTATCTTTGGCTAATTTTGGTAGCTGTTGTAAAAATTTTTCCAAAACGTTATTTTTTTACAAAAATACAGCTCTTTACATTCAATAAAAACAATTTATGAAAGATTTATTTGGACAAGCCATATATGATTATCACTTTAATCAAAATCCCGAAGATTTAATTACAGAAACATCAATCTCTGAAGCCGACGAAATGCCGGTGGAATACTTGTTTAGAACCTACAAACAAATGCCAAAAATTGAACAAAAAGCGATGCAATTGGCCAAAGGAAAGGTTTTAGATGCGGGTTGTGGTGCTGGTAGTCATAGTTTATACTTACAAAACGAGAAAAACCTAGAAGTTAAAGCAATTGATATTTCTCCAAAAGCAATTGAGGTTTGTTTAGATCGTGGAATTAAGAATGCAGAAGTAATTAATATATTAGATTTAAAAAATGAGAAATTTGATACAATTATTTTACTGATGAATGGTATTGGGATTGCACAACAATTAAAAAAAATAAGTATCTTTTTAACACAGCTAAAAGCGCTTTTAAATCCAGGCGGACAAATTTTATTAGATAGTAGTGATATTATTTATATGTTTGACGAAGATGAAGATGGTGGAAAATGGATTCCGAGTGAAAGAGATTATTATGGCGAAGTTTCGTTTACGGTAGCCTACAAAGGAGAAAACGAAATTCCGTTTGATTGGTTGTATATAGATTATAATACCTTACAAAATGCAGCGCATGCCAAAGGCTTGAATTGTGAATTAATTTTAGAAGGTGAAAATTTTGATTATTTAGCTAAACTTACCCACTTATAAAATAAAAAAGTCAATCTTTACACTGCCCCCAAAAAGTTAGACACTTTTGGGGGCATTTTTTATGGCAAGAAAAGTAAAATATGATGTAGCATA
>CANRKI010000026.1 GCA_947631175.1 uncultured Flavobacterium sp. | reverse complement strand
GCTCAATCCAATTAAACTTCCCATCAAAATCTACTGGTTTTTTATCTCTGTCGGTAAACATACTTGATGCGGTATAGCTCATATCATTTCTTAATTCTAAAGTTGTAATAATACCTTCGCAGCTTACACAAGGGATGGTTCCTATGTATTTACCAGACCAATGTGAAACGATATCATCTTTATCACTATCCGAAATTTCATCGTCTGTATTTTCGATAGTTACATTTAACGAGTCACTATTTAATGTATCTGCATTTGCTTTTTCTTCATTTTTGCAGCTTACAAAGGCTATTGAAAACAATGCTAAAAATAGGATGCCTTTTTTCATGATTTATAAGTTTCTAAATGTTAGTATTAAATATTACTTTTGCGTCTAATTACTTATTATATAACGATGAAAAAAGATATTATTATACCTGAAGTTAAAAATGTTTATGTTGCGGCTGTAAAAGAATGGAATGAAGATTTTCAGGAAAATTCGTGGTATGCTTATTTAGTAAATGATACAGATGTGAATTTAGAGATGGCAATTGTTGTATCTAAAGCTTATGGATTAATAAATGGTGAACAGCGTAAAACAGCCGTTTTTAGACATGCTTTTAACGAAGTGCCTGCTAAGTCGTTTATAAAAATTGAATTACTAGAAAATAATGTTTTACAGCTAAATAATGAGTTTATAGTTTCTTATTTCATTGAAAATAAATTATATGATAAATCATTTGTTTTTAGAACAAATACTATTAATGATAAAGCGACAACAGATATTCCGGTTATGAATAAAAAAGGAATATTAGTAAAATAAAAAAACTGGCCTAAGCCAGTTTTTTTTATGCGTTTGTTTTCTTTTTATTTGAAATTAATGACCAAATTACCGATAAGGCTAATACTGATCCGATGATTGTAAGTGATACCGAAGATTCAAAATGATAGAACGGCATAATAATCATTTTAACACCAATGAAGGTTAAAATAATAGCTAAACCATAGTTTAATTTTGAGAACATATCCATTGAATTTGCTAATAAAAAGTATAACGATCTTAATCCTAAAATCGCAAAGATGTTTGATGTATATAAAATAAATGGATCGTCAGGTGCAATTGCAAAGATGGCAGGAATACTGTCTACAGCAAAAACTAAATCTGTGATTTCGATAACAGCAACAGCAACAAATAATGGTGTTGCCATTTTAATTCCGTTTTTAACCGTGAAGAATTTATCTCCGTCAAAATCTGGAGCTACTTTATAAAACTTATGTACCAAACGTACTCCAAGGTTTTTGCTTAAATCTTTTTCGTCATTATCGTCGTCATGGCCACCCCACGATTTAATTCCAGCAACAATTAAAAACACCCCAAAAACAGTTAAAATAACATTAGGTCTAAAAAACTCTTTTGTTAAAAAATTAGCATGTTCCGCTCCGTGATTACCTAATGTAAAGCTCCAATCTCCAATAGAGAAAGCTGGCAGATAAGTAAGGTTAATTAACTCGACTCCGGCAAAAATAAAGATGGCTCTAAATAATAAAGCGCCTAAAACACCCCAAAATAATACTTTATGTTGATATTCTTTAGGAACTTTAAAAAATTTAAAAACTAAAATAAATACAAATAAATTATCTACAGATAAGGCTTTTTCAATCCAATATGCTGCTTGGAATTTTGAAAAATTATCGGTAATTCCGGCAGGTTTATCTAAAAAGTAATAGATAATACCACTAAACACCATGGCTAGTGAAATCCATACTAAGGACCAAGTAAGTGCTTCTTTGTTTGAAACTTGGTGAGAATTTTTATTAAAAACTCCTAAATCTAGAAGTAACATAATAATAACAGCTATTCCAAATGCTGTTAAAATACCTGGATGATTAATCAGGTGATCTACTTGACCATCGGCTATATTATTCATAAATATTTAATTTTAGAGTGTAAAATTATGTTTTTAATTTTTACCCAAGCGAAAATGTTTTAATTAACTTGTTTTCAGTTGGTTATATTTGTTTTTTATCTGATAGAAAATGAGTTAAATGAAAAAACACAAGTTGTAAATAACTGATTTTGTGTATTTTACAACTTGTGTTTCGCCTTTTGTGTGTGTTTTAATCGATAATGTGAATTTAATCTAATTTTTCGGTTAATTTTTTAAATTCTTTTTTAGGATCTTTTCCTAAATACAAAATATTGTAAACTGTATCGATAATAGGTGTTTTTGCTTTAATTTCTTGGTTCATGATATACGCACTTTGGGCAGCATAATATCCTTCGGCAACCATTCGCATTTCCATTTGGGCTGATTTTACCGTGTAACCTTTACCAACCATACTTCCAAAAGTTCTATTTCTAGAAAATACAGAATATCCCGTAACCAATAAATCTCCTAAATAGGCACTATCGTTAATGTTACGTTTCATTTTGTATACTTTTTTAATGAACTTTTTCATCTCTCGAATCGCGTTACTCATTAAAACCGCCTGAAAATTGTCTCCATATCCTAAACCGTGAGCAATCCCTGCGGCAACCGAATAAATATTTTTTAAAACTGCTGCATATTCAGTTCCAATAATATCGTCTGTAGTTTTACATTTAATGTAGTGACTAGTTAATTTTTCGGCTAAAATCATTGCGTTATCCTTATTGCTACATGCAATAGTTAGATAAGATAAACGCTCTAGAGCAACTTCTTCCGCGTGACAAGGTCCTGTTATAACTCCAATATTTTCAAGTGGAATATTGTATTTTTGTTGAAAATGTTCGCCTACAATTAAGCCCGATTCGGGTATGATTCCTTTAATAGCAGAGAATATTAATTTTCCGTCTAAACTTTCTGTTAACTTTTCCAATTCATCATGTAAAAAAGCAGATGGTATAGCAAAAATTAAATAGTCTGCGTCTTTAACCGCAATATTTATATCATTTGTTAGCCTAAGCTGATTGGTGTCAAATTCAATCGATGATAAATAATTTGGGTTGTGATTATTCTCTAAAATATGTTGTATGGCACCATCGTTTCGCATGTACCAAACAATTTCAGATAAATTCTCACTTAACATTTTTACAATGGCTGTAGCCCAGCTACCACCACCAATTACAGCAAATTTTTTATCAGTGTTCATTTTAATTAAAAATTCAAAACATCAAAAATACTTAAAAAACATGAATTTAATAACTTTTATTTTGTTAACAATTTTAAATTCGCATAATTTATATTGTGGTTAGCGATATTATTAATGTCGGTTTTGGATTGTTTTTTGTAAACTTTATCTATTATTTAATTTAAAAGCAGCATACTGATTTTCACTGCAATTAAGATATTAAACGCACAATAAATGCTTAAAAATAGTAGTTTATGTTTTTTTATTTTAATTTGGCACAACAATTGAACTTTTATATATTATTATAATCTGTGTTTTATGAAAAAAATTACCTTAATATTATTCGCTATATTTTCGTTATTGATCACTTCGTGTACAACGAATGATGATTATTACAATAATGTACCACAAGATATTAGCTATGTAGTTCATGATTTTGATTTATGGGAAGTGGATCATACACAAACTACCGGAAGCGGCGCTGTACCTTTTTTAGATAGAGCCATAACAGTTTCGTTTTTTAATGGTGTTTTATACGCTAATAATAATTTTTCTGGTTTTGGGTATACAGGAAATGGTTACGGCATTGATGTAGGGTATTACGGGTTAAATTTTAATACCGTTTCTGTTAGACATGATATATATGGTAATTTTAATTTTGAGATTTATTATGTTTCTCAAAATACCATTCAACTATACGACCGATATAATAACATTCGATATACTTTAAACGGATTTAATAAAACGTATTACAATTACGACTACGTTTTTTATAATAATATTGAATATTTTTTACAAGAGTTTGAAGCTTGGAGAAAGGTTTATACAAGTCAAGCAGGAATTCCAAATGATTTTGATAATGAAAATATTTTAAGATTTGATACTCAGGGCAATATATTTATGTCATCATTAGATGCTCCAAACGTATCAATTAGTAATATTTATTGGGAATATCAGGGAGTTTACGATATTTTTAACACCAATAACTTAACAGCAAAAATTTTACGTTTAGATTATGGTATAGGTGGTATTGAAGAGTTTTATTTAACTGTTATTAATGATAATAGAATTAGATTAGAACATACTTCAGGTACTATTTATGAATTTGAAGGTACTGGATATATTCAGTTTTTACGACCAGGTTATAAAACAACTCACCGTTTAAAAAAATAGGTTATAAAAAAAGCTGTTCTGAAATCTCAGAACAGCTTTTTTATTTTTTATAAAATAAGTTATGGTCAATATATTCCCAAACTTTTTTGTCGATCATAGGAGTTATATTTTTTCCTAACTTAACATTTTCGCGAATAAAAGTCGAAGATAACTCAATTATTGGTGCGTTAACTTTGTGAATTTTGGAATGATTATCAAACATGGTTTCTGTATGTCCTTCAGAGATTCGAGGGTAAACATATATATCATGTCTTTCTAAAATCACCTCATAATTTTTCCATTTATGTAATGATTTTAGGTTGTCTTCACCCATAATCAAGCAAAATTCATGTTTCGGAAATTTTTCCTGTAAATGCGCTAATGTATTAACCGTGTAATTGGGCTGAGGCAATCTAAACTCAATGTCACTAGGTTGTATTTTATCATATCCTTTGGTTGCTAAATGCACCATATGAAGTCTGTGATGATCATTAACTAAATTTGCTTTATTTTTATGAGGATTATGCGGTGTGACTACCATCCAAATTTGGTCTAAATCAGAATATTCTGCCATGTGATTTGCAATAATTAAATGCCCAACATGTATAGGATTAAATGTTCCAAAGTATAAACCAACTTTCATAATTGTATTATTTAATAAATTCTTTAACTAAATTATAAGCTTCCTCTTTGGCAATATCTAAATCGTAATTTTTAATAATTGTATCAAATTGAGGGGCTGTTGCAAGTTCTACAGATGCTTTTGCGATGCGCATATTAATTTTATCTTCGCTTTCTGTTGATCTCTTTTTTAAACGAATTTTTAATTCGTCGATACTTGGTGGTTTGACAAAAACAGCTAGGGTTTGCTCCGGAAATTTTTTCTTAATACGTAATCCACCAGCAACATCAATATCAAAAATTACATTTTTTCCCATTGCCCAAATACGTTCTACTTCACTTTTTAAAGTGCCGTAAAAGTTATCACGGTACACTTCTTCCCATTCAACAAACTCTTCTTGTTTGATATGGTTTTTAAATTGATCTAGCGACATAAAATAATAGTCTTTACCATTAATTTCTTCACCTCTAGCCTCACGTGTAGCTGCTGATATCGAAAATTCTAAATTTAATTCACTATGTTCTAATAAATGGCGAACAATGGTTGTTTTTCCAGATCCTGAAGGAGCTGAAAATACAATTAATTTTCCTCCGTTACTCATTTGTTGTGTGTTGTGTAGTTATTTTATAATACGTTTAAAACTTGTTCTTTTATCTTCTCTAACTCATCTTTCATTTTAACAACAAGTTTTTGCATCTCAGAATGGTTTGATTTGGATCCCATTGTATTAATCTCACGACCCATTTCTTGAGCAATAAAACCTAACTTACGGCCATTAGCTTCTGTTCCATTTAAGGTATCAATAAAATAGTCTAAATGATTAGATAAACGAACTTTCTCTTCGTTTATATCTAATTTTTCAATATAATAAATAAGCTCTTGTTCAAATCTATTTTCATCAATATTTGTTTCAAGCTCTGTAACCGAATTGCGTAAACGCTCCTTAACGTTAGCAATTCGCTCCGAATCGTAAGCAGTGGCTTGATCCAATAAATTTTTAATATTGGCAATGCGTTTTACAAAATCGTTTTCTAATGATTTCCCTTCGTCTGCTCTAAAAGTTTTAATATTTGTAAGTGCTTCATTTATAACACCTTGTATTTCTTTCCACTCGTTTTCATCAATCTCCTCGCGTTCTGTCTTTAAAGTATCAGGCATTCTAACAGCCATTTTCATTAATTCAGTAACATCCGCATCGGGGATAATCGCTAGCATTTGGTTGATATACGCTTTTACAATAGGTGCATTAATTTTGGTAGAAGTTTCTTCTGAAGTAATCTCGATATATAATGAGAAATCAACCTTACCGCGCTCCAATTCTTGCGCAATTTGGTTGCGAAGTCCTAACTCCATTTCTCTATATACAGACGACATACGTGTGTTTAAATCTAAACCTTTGCTATTTAGAGATTTAATTTCGACAGTTATTTTTTTTGTTGGTAATTGCTTAGATGCTTTACCAAAACCAGTCATGGATTGTATCATATATTTCAGAAAGATAATAACTACAAAGATATAAAAAATACGCTTTCAAATCTATAATTAATTAGCAAATACATGATAATTAGCTTATTTGGTAATTTTAAACAATGTTTATATATCTTTGTATAAAAACTTCTCATTATATGAAATTCAATACCAAAACTATACATGGTGGGCAACAGCACGACCCATCAACAGGAGCTGTAATGACTCCTATTTATCAAACATCTACTTTTGCGCAAAAATCACCTGGGCAACACAACGGGTACGAATACTCTCGTGGTGAAAATCCAACGCGTTCTGCTCTCGAAAATGCTTTAGCATCTATTGAAGGCGGTGTAGCAGGTTTTGCTTTTGGATCGGGATTAGCTGCAATTGACGGGGTTTTAAAATTATTTACTCCAGGCGACGAAATCATTGCCATGGACGACCTTTATGGTGGATCATACCGTTTATTTACTCGTGTTTACTCTAAATACGGTTTAAAATTCCATTTCGTTGATATGACAAATGTTGATGCAGTAACTGCTTTAATCAACGAGAATACTAAAATGATTTGGATTGAAACGCCAACCAATCCTTTAATGAAGGTGGTTGATATTAAAGCGGTAAACAATGCTTCTAAAGCTAAAAAGGCGGATGTTTTAGTTGCGGTTGATAATACCTTTGCATCACCTTATTTACAACGTCCAATCGAGTTGGGGGCAGATATTGTGATGCACTCTGCTACCAAATACTTAGGAGGTCACTCTGATTTAGTTGCTGGTGCAATTGTTGTGAATTCTGAACAATTGGCTAAAGATGTTCACTTTAACCTTTTTGCAACTGGCGGAATTTTAGGTCCTCAAGATTCGTACCTTGTTTTACGCGGGATTAAAACACTTGCTGTTCGTATGGATCGCCATTGCGCTAACGGAATGAAAGTAGCACAGTTTTTAAACTCACACCCAAAAGTAGCTCACGTTTATTATCCAGGTTTAGAGAATCATCCACAACACGAAATCGCTAAAAAGCAAATGAAAGATTTTGGTGGAATGGTTACTTTCACTTTAACTTCGGGTAAAAAAGAAGACGCTTTTAAAATGCTAGAAAATTTACAAGTTTTTACTTTGGCCGAATCTTTGGGTGGAGTAGAGTCTCTTGCCAACCACCCGGCTACAATGACTCACGCTTCAATCCCTGCTGAAAAACGTGCAGAAATTGGAATAACTGACGATTTAATTCGCCTTTCTGTTGGTATCGAAGATATTGACGATTTAATCGCAGATTTAGAACAAGTTTTAAACTTAATATAACAACAAAACCCCGTTACAAAAGTAATGGGGTTTATTTTTTGTTTTAATTTGGGCATTCCGCGCCTTTTCATGGGCGCGTCGGGCTTTCGGCTCAATCTTTTATTTTTTGCCTCGTAAACTTTAGCAAAAATAAAAGGATACCGCCTCTATCCCTAATGCAATAAAAAAGGTTAGAAAAAAATCTAGCCTTTTTTTATATCGGTATCGTATCGATTAATCTAAGTAATAAATATAACCTACATTTAACCAAACATTCCAATCGTTTGCCTTATTCTCTTTGTAGATTGTAGGATCTGGATTTAAACCATCCACCCAATCCGAGAAATAATATTGCCAACGTAAGTCAATCATCAAGTCTGATAAAGTAGTTAATTTGTAACGAGTACCTACGCTACTAACAATAGAGAACGTAGATCCGTCATCGTTTGAAACTCCTCCAATGTACTTTGTTGGTAAAACTCCTGGAACGTCTATACGATCTCTTTCAGACCAAGCTTCTGGTTTGTAGTAACTATATTGAGCACCTAAACTTACAAACGGAGCAAGCTTGCCAATACTGTAAGAGAACTCTCTAATTGATAATGGAAAAAACTCTAATTGAACCCCAACGTTAGTTACAGCTGTTTTACCTTGCATAGCTCTAAGCTGTTGGGCTGGTTCAGATTCTTTATCTACCCACTTGCCGTAGTGTTGTAAATTAGTTTTGTTCCACGAAATTTCTGATCTTAATTTAAAGTGATCATTAAAATAAGTCTCAGGTCTGTAACAGTTACAGTCTGCTCTATAAGCAAAGTTTAAATAGTGAATCAAACCAATTCCAATTCCTGTATTTCCAAAGTTGGTTTCAGAGTTTTCTCTAACACCATAATCAGATCTAAATGATACAGGACCTATAATTGCTCCAATCTCGTGCGAAAATCCAAACTGTGCGTTACTTGGTAACACAGATGTAATTGCTAATAATATTGAAAATAAAAGCTTCTTTGACATTCTTACTTTTTGTTTACTCAGTTACTTTCAGACAAATATATAAAAACATATCAAACAATTTTAAGAAATTTTTTAAAATTAAGATAAATGTTTATTTTTTGTGAATTTGTAAGTGTTTTGTGTTTTTTAGTCTTACTATTTAACAGATAAATCTGTTTTTTATTACATGTTTTGTATTTTATTGGGGCTAATAATTTGGTAGTGGAGTTTAAAAAGACCACTTTGTTTATATATTTGTACAAAATTGACTGAATGATGGATAAAATTTTATGCGTAATATTCTTATTGTTATTTGTTAACGTAAATTCTCAACACCAAAATGCACTTTGGCAAGGCTATTATTCGTATAACAATATTGTAGCGCTTTCTCAAAGCAGCGAAGCTGCTTACGTATCTAGTGATGTTAGTTATTTGCAATATAATCTTTCTCAAAATTATATTGAACAATTTACATCTATTCAGGGAATTAAAGCGAATAAAATTACAGATATACATTATAGTGTAGCAAACAAAAAGGTTGTTTTAGTTAATGATAACGGACTCGTTATAGTTTATAACGAATTAAATAAATCTGTAAATAATTTAGTTGGAATTGTAAATAAACCCACGATTCCGCTCAATCAAAAAAGAGTTAATAGTATTTCTGAATTTAATGACAAAATTTATCTAGCAACGGAATACGGAGTCACAGAGTTAATTTTAAATAATAATTTATTAGGAGATACTTTTTTAATAGGAAATAGCGGAGAAAACATTTCGGTTCATCGTGTTTTAGTTCTTCAAAATAAAATATATGCTATCACTAGAGATTTCGGAATTAAAACTGCCAATATAAATTCCAGCTTAGTTGACTTTTCAAATTGGACGACAGAAAATACTGGTTATTGGACTGAAGGCGCAATTTTTCAAGACCAAATTATTATTGCAAGTTCAAACGGAAGTATACATCGTTATATTAACGGAAATAATACTCCAGTTGTTCATAATATGGGAGGGGCAATCAAAGCTATTAAAAATGTAAACGACGAATATTTGGTGGTTACAACTGCTACACAAGTTAAAATATTCGATCAAAATTTATCCTTATTATATACTATCAATTCTAGCAACGTTACAACTGTACCTTTTACCGATGCAACACTTGTAGCAAATAAAGTAATTATTGGTACCGAATCTAAAGGGGTTTTTGAAGTTGATTTGAGTAATATTACTGCCGCTGAGGATATCACACCATCTGGTCCAGAACGCAATAATATCTTCAGATTAAAAAATGCAGTAAACGAGCTTTGGGCTGTTTATGGCGATTATGATGTGGAGTATAATCCGTATCCTTTAGAAAATTTTGGTGTAAGCAAATACACAACCGAACAAGGATGGACAACTTTTCCTAATTCAGCAATGTTCAATTTTGCTTCAATTTCTGCTATTGCTATCAATCCTGTAAAACATAAGGAGTTATATTTTGGTTCTTTCCATCAAGGAGTTATTAAAAAAGACAATTCAGATACTTTTTCGTTTTTTGATCAAACCAACACAGGAAATAATGGTTTAGAAGGAATTAACTATAACGAACATATTCGAATAGGTGCTTTAGCTTTTGATAAAAACCAAAATTTATGGGTTATGAATACGCGTTCTCCAAAAGCTTTAAAGGTTTTAAAATCAAATGGCAACTGGGAAAGTTATTCTTTAACCGGAATTGCAAACACTTTACAAATCGAAGCGTATAGAGAAATTTTGATTGATAAAAATTCAACAAAATGGTTCACAACTTTTTTTAACGGCGTGATTGGGTTTAACGAAAATTATGCAAACAAATTTTTAAAAATCGCGAATAGCTCTTCGTCTGCCGTTTTACCAACTAATGATGTTAGAGCAATCGCAATCGATCATAACAACCAACTTTGGATTGGTACAGCATCAGGCTTACGTGTTTCACCAAGTGTTGATCGTTTTATTAACGACAATTCTCTAACAGCAAATCCAATTATTATTTTGGAAGATGGATTGGCTCAGGAACTTTTTTACGAACAATTTATTAATGATATCGAAGTAGACGGTTCAAACAACAAATGGGTTTCGATTTCTGGGTCGGGGGTTTTTCAAATTTCACCTGACGGACAAGAAGTGTTAAACCGATTTACAGTCGAAAATTCCCCTTTACCATCAAATAGAGTGAATGATATTGAAATTAATGGAGTAAACGGCGAGGTTTTTTTTGCTACAGATAAAGGATTAGTGTCGTACAAAAGTACAGCAACGGCTCCTAATAGCGACCTAGCAAACGTTTATGTTTATCCAAATCCGGTACGACCTGGCTTTTCGGGAGAAATTAAAATATCAGGATTGATGTCTGATGCGGTGGTTAAAATTACTGATATTGAAGGGAATTTAGTACACGAGGCTACTTCGCCTGGCGGAACAGTGCTTTGGGATCAAACGGCTTTTGGTAGACATAAGGTTGCCTCAGGAGTTTATATGGTTTTTGTAACAAACAGTGATGGCACAGAAACTGCAACAAAAAAAATAATGATTATTAGATAAAAAAAGGAGCCTTTTGGCTCCTTTTTTATTTTATAACACTTGTCGGCTTTTTATCATGATCTAGGGCTACAAACGAAAATTCGCCTTTAACGGCTAAATATCTAACTTCCTTATACATTTGTTCAACATATATTTCAACTAAAACTTTTAAGCTAGTATTTCCAACGTGTGTAACTTTTCCTATCAACTCCACAATAGTTCCTGACGGTATTGGTTTGTTAAAATCGATTCTGTCTGAAGATACCGTTACCATAGTTTGGCGAGAAAATCTTGTAGCTGTAATAAAGGCAACTTCATCCATCATATGCATAGCTGTTCCTCCAAATAAGGTGTCGTAATGATTGGTAGTGTTTGGAAAAACCGCTTTAAAGATACTGGTTTCGGAATTTTTAATTCTTTCTTCTAAAGTCATTTTTTGTTAATTTGAATCATGCAATTTAAAATATCAATATTTTTAAGACCTTAAAATTGCGTTAATATTTATTTTTAATTTTAAGAATTAAGCTTCACAACTTGTACATGTAACTAAATTGGTCACAAATTCTTTCGATACACTTTGACTACGTTGGTAGTATAACGTTTTTACACCAAGCTTCCACGCTTCAATCATTAATCTATTTACCTCTTTAATTGGAATACTAGAGGGAATGTTTAAATTTAAACTTTGTGCTTGATCAATATATTTTTGTCGGATAGAGGCTTGTAAAACAATTTCGTATTGACTAATTTCTTTAAATGTTTTAAAAATATTTTTTTCTTCTAAAGACAAATTAGTTAAATGTTGCACACTTCCGTGATTTAACATGATACTGCGCCAAGTTTCCTCATTATCTATTCCTTTGTCTTCTAACAAGGCTTTTAAGTATTTGTTTTTTCTCATAAAGTTTCCTTTAGACAAACCAGCTTTGTAATAGTTGCTGCTATATGGTTCAATTCCAGGAGATGTTTGTCCTAAAATAGCTGATGATGATGTGGTTGGAGCAATAGCCATTAAGGTTGTATTTCTTCTACCATAGCCTTTTAAAACTTCTGGTTCGCCATAAATTCGAGCTAAATCTTGAGATGCTTTTAGTGCTTTGCTTTGTATGTTTTTAAAAATGCTATTGGTATGCATTTTGGCATCTAAACTTTCAAAAGCAATATTGTTTTTTTGCAAATACGAATGCCAACCCATTACACCTAAACCAAGTGCACGGTGATTTTTAGCAAAGTTGTGTGCTGATTTTAAATAATAATTATCGGCTGTTTTAGCAATAAATTCTTCTAAAACAGCATCTAAAAAGTAAACAGCAAGTTTCACTGCTTCTGTATCTTTCCATTCATCATACAATTCTAAATTCATAGACGATAAACAGCAAACAAACGATTCGTTTTCTGCAGATGGAAGTGCTATTTCTGAACATAAGTTACTTGAGTAAATTTGCATTCCTTTATCTATATAAACTTCAGGCTTATTACGGTTAATGTTATCGCTAAAAAAAATGTACGGCAATCCTTTTTGTTGACGACTTTCGAGAACTTTTGCCCATATTTCGCGCTTTTCTCTATCTCCATCAATCATGTCTTGCATCCAATAATCTGGAACACAAACACCTGTAAATAGGTTTTGTATAGGATTTCCAATGTTTTTAATATCTAAAAATTCTTTGATATCAGCATGATCAATATCTAAATACGTAGCAAAAGCACCACGACGAACACCTCCTTGAGAAATGGTATCCATAGCCGTGTCAAATAATTTCATAAAACTAACAGATCCACTACTTTTTCCGTTATCTGTAACAGCACTACCACGTTCACGTAGTTCGCCAAAGTAGCCCGAAGTTCCACCTCCAATTTTGGTTTGCATGATAACTTCTCCAAGTTTGTGTGTAATACTTTCGATATTATCTGGAACGTAAACATTAAAGCACGAAATAGGCAAACCGCGTTCGGTTCCCATGTTTGCCCAAATAGGTGAAGATAAACTCATCCAACCTTTTTCGATCATTTCTATAAATGCTTCTGCTAGTTCGGGTTTATATAAACGTTTTGCGGCTGCGTTGGCAATTCGTTCAATTGCTTTTGGAGTTGTTTCGCCTTTTAATAAATATCCTCGGTTTAATATTTGTTCGCTTTCTTCGTTAAGCCACCATAATCTTTCCATAAAAAATGTGAGAATTAAAATAAATCGTCTGCAGTAATACTTTTGTCGTGTTTGGTATAATCAACGGGTCTTTTGGCAAAAAAATCGTCTAAGCTGTTTGCAAATATTTCTTCTTCGAACCAAACCATAGGTTGATAATCTGTTTCGCTAATAAAAAATAGTTTCGATAATCCAATTTGGGTTAAACTGGTGTCGATTCGGAACTTCATAAAGTCTAAAAGATTCTTTTTTGAAATGGTATCCAATTCTCCATTTTCGAAAATCCAATCTAAAATTTCACTTTCAATTTGAATAGATTCGACCACAATATCATTAATTTCTTGAATGCTTGCTTGGTCAAAATAATCGGGAAATTCTTCTTTTATTTTATTGATGATATAGATTCCTCCGTTTGCATGAATTTGCTCGTCGATAGATGTCCAAGCGATAATGTTGCTAACGTTTTTCATAACTCCTTTAAAGCGAGTAAAAGATAAAATAATGGCAAATTGACTAAAAAGAGAAACATTTTCGATTAAGATGGTAAATAAGATTAAGGATTTTAAATAAGCCTTTTTATCATTAGACTTTGCGTTTTTAAGTGCGTTAGATAAGTATTGAATTCGCTTCGCAATTACCGGAATCTCAATAACTTTTTCGAATTCGTTATTATAACCTAATACTTCTAGTAAACGAGAGTAGGCTTCGGAATGACGAAATTCGCATTCTGCAAAAGTACTTCCTAAACCATTAAATTCTGGTTTTGGAAGGTGTATGTATAAATCTCCCCAAAATGTTTTTACATTTACCTCAATTTGCGCAATAGCTAATAAACTGCGTTTAACAATTTCACGTTCAGTAGCACTTAAATGTGAATGAAAGTCTTGTATGTCTGCTGTGAAATCAATTTCAGAATGAACCCAATAGGATTTGTTAATCGCGTTGGTAAAATCTAAAATCTCGGGATACTCGAACGGTTTGTAGTTAATGCGTTTAGTGAAAATACTCATGACTTTTGAATTTTGTGGTGTTTAAAAAATCACAAAAAGTAAAGGCATAGCAAAAACTACAAAAATAGAAGTTTAGCGACCTTTACTTTTTATGCGAAAGCAATGTCTAGCAAGTTAAAAAGGACGTCTGACTTTGCTTTTTTAGCATTACAGTTGCGCAACAGTTTGGGATTTTCACCCAATTCCCCTTGTTTACCTAATGTTTTATATAGGTTTTAATTGCTAATAATGTTTTTATAAAGTAACTTAATATTTTTTTAAATATTTTACTTTTGTGAGTAAAGTTATTCACAGAGTTTTTAACAACTAAAAATATGATTATTCTTACCAAAGCAATCGTAATCTCAGCCTTAAAATATAACGAAAAGAGTTTAATTGTAAAATGTTACACTCAGGCAGTTGGTGTTAAAACGTATTTTGTTCCTTCAGCATATTCTTCTAAAAAATCACAACAAAAAATAGCTTATTTTCAACCACTAACTTTGTTAGAGATTGTTAGTGATCATAAAAACAAAGGGAATCTAGAACATTTTAAAGAAGTGCGTTTAGATGTGACTTATCATTCCATTTCTATTGATATTATCAAAAGTACTATTGTCCTTTTTTTATCAGAAATTTTGTATGCAACTCTAAAAGAAGAAGAAGCTAACGATAATTTGTATCAATTTTTAAAAACTGCGCTTTTGTGGCTTGATGCTAATGATGGCGTAGCTAATTTTCATTTAATATTTATGGTCGAATTGTCTAAGTATTTAGGAATTTTTCCTGATAATTCTGACGATCAGCTTCCTTTGTTTGATGTAAAAGAAGGTGTGTTTGTATCCATGTCTAGCTTAACATGTTTAAACGAGTACGAGACTTTACTTTTTAAAAACCTATTAAAACTTAGATTTGATTCAGATAAAAATATTTTTAACGCTTCTGAAAGACAAATACTTCTTAAAACCCTTGTCGATTACTATAGTTACCATTTTGATGGATTCCGAAAACCCCAATCTCTCGATGTACTAAAAGAAGTTTTTAATTAGTATATTAAAATAAAATTATGTTAAATATGTTTTTATTGTTATTTTTGTTGCAAAAAAAACATTTAAATATATGGGAAAAACATTAATTTTAACATTGTTTTTGGTCAGTACTGCTTTATTTGCACAAGAAAATGAAGTTCCAAAAAGCAACGAAACGGTTCAAAATAAAAATATGTTGAAAGTTAATTTGTTAGCTTTAACAGTAGGAAATTACTCACTGCAATACGAGAGATTAATTACTCCTAAAACTACTATAGGTGTTACAGCAAATTACACACCAAAACGCGGTTTACCTTTTATGAGTTCTTTCGAAACAATTTTAGATGATCAAAATACAACAGATCAATTGGAGAACTTTAAATACGCTAGTTACTCAATAACTCCAGAAGTTAGATTTTACTTAGGTAAAGAAGGATATAAAGGTTTTTATATTGCGCCTTTTGCTCGATATACAGCATATAATGATGTACATTTACCAATTACGTACGAAACAACTGATAACGGAACCACAACAGAATCTACTGTTTTGATTGAAGGAAAAAGCACTGCTCTTTCAGGAGGTTTTGCTATTGGAGCACAATGGAAACTGTCTAAAAAATTATACTTAGATTGGATGATCATGGGACCTCACTTTGGTTCTGCAGATATTGATTTAAAAGGTAACAAAGCATTATCTATAGAAGATCAAAACTCCTTAAGAGACGAAATCGAAAGCTTAGATGTTCCTTTTGATATCGATTATGAAATCGACGAAAATGGTGTTAGAGCAAAAACTAAAACCCCTTGGGGAGGGGTTAGAGCCTCAATAGGAATTGGTTACAGATTCTAATAAAAAAATAAGACAAAAATTTAAATTGCCTCTAAAAAGTATCTTACTTTCTGGAGGCTTTTTTATGATTTTAATACAATTAGAATCATGAAAACTATAACCAATCCGTAGTTAAAACATCTATTTTTTTAGGCGATAAGTCAACTTTCCTTTTTAAATAGCTACTTAAATGAATATTTTAGAACTATTTCGGTGAAATTCACTAAATTCGCATTTTGAATTCAAACACAGTACAATGAGCACTAAATTCACAGAATATAAAGGCCTTGATTTACCAACGGTAGCAAGTGAAATGTTACAGTATTGGAAAGATCAAGCTATTTTCGACAAATCGATTTCTTCTAGAGAAGGAAATCAACCATTCGTATTTTTTGAGGGACCGCCTTCAGCAAATGGTCAACCTGGTATTCACCACGTGATGGCTCGTGCTATTAAAGATATTTTTTGTCGTTATAAAACACAAAAAGGTTTCCAAGTTAAACGTAAAGCAGGATGGGATACTCACGGTTTACCAGTTGAGTTAGGTACAGAAAAAGAATTAGGAATAACTAAGGAAGATATTGGTACTAAAATCACTGTTGAAGAGTATAACGAAGCGTGTAAACGTACTGTAATGCGTTACACAGATTTATGGAATGACTTAACTGAAAAAATGGGGTATTGGGTAGATATGGAAGATCCATATATTACCTACAAACCTAAATACATGGAAACAGTTTGGTGGTTGCTTAAAGAGATTTACGATAAAGGCTTAATGTATAAAGGATATACCATTCAGCCATATTCACCAAAAGCAGGAACAGGTTTATCTTCGCACGAAGTAAATCAACCAGGATCATACCGCGATGTAACCGACACCACAATTGTTGCACAATTTAAAGCTATCGAATCAACTTTACCAGACTTTTTACAAGGTTTCGGACCAATTGATATCATGGCTTGGACAACAACTCCATGGACATTACCAAGTAACACTGCATTAACTGTTGGGCCTAAAATAGATTACGTTTTAGTAAAAACATTTAATCAATATACAAACGAACCTATTAATGTAATCTTAGGAAAACCATTAGTAGCCAAACAATTTGCAGGTAAATTTTTCGCTGTTGAAAACGAAGCTGAATTGGCAAACTTTAATCAAGGTGATAAAAAAATTCCATATTTTATTGTTAAAGATTTTAAAGGCGCTGATTTAGTTGGTATTCGTTACGAACAATTATTACCGTACACGCTACCTTTTGAAGATGCAGACAAAGCGTTCCAGGTAATCCCTGGAGATTTCGTAACTACCGAAGATGGTACAGGTATTGTTCACACAGCGCCAACTTTTGGTGCAGATGATGCTAAAGTTGCTAAAGATGCAGGCGTGCCTCCAATGTTGGTGTTAGACGAAAACGGTAATGCAGTTCCTTTAGTCGATTTACAAGGTCGTTTTGTGGCTCAAATGGGCGATATGGCTGGTAAATACGTTAAAAACGAATATTACAACGAAGGCGAAGCTCCAGAAAAATCGGTTGATGTTGAAATCGCCATTTTATTAAAAGAGCAAAACAAAGCTTTTAAAGTAGAAAAATACGTACACAGTTATCCACATTGTTGGCGTACAGATAAACCAATTTTATACTATCCGTTAGATTCTTGGTTTATTAAAGTAACTGAAGTTAAAGAAAGAATGTTCGAATTGAATGAAGAAATTAACTGGAAACCTAAAGCAACCGGAGAAGGTCGTTTTGGTAACTGGTTAAAAAATGCAAACGATTGGAACTTATCGCGTTCTCGTTACTGGGGAATTCCATTACCAATTTGGAGAACAGAAGATAAAACCGAAGAAATCATTATCGGATCGGTAGAACAATTGGTTGCTGAGGTTGAAAAGGCCATTGCAGCAGGAGTTCAAGCAAACAATCCATTTGAAGGTTTTGTTGTAGGTGATATGAGCGAAGCGAATTACGATAAAATCGATTTACATAAAAATGTAGTTGATAATATCGTATTAATTTCTGCATCAGGAAAACCAATGCACCGTGAGGCTGATTTAATCGACGTTTGGTTCGATTCTGGGGCAATGCCTTATGCACAATGGCACTATCCATTCGAAAATAAAGAAATGATTGACGGAAATGCTTCTTTCCCAGCTGATTTTATCGCAGAAGGAGTAGACCAAACACGTGGTTGGTTTTATACCTTACACGCAATCGGAACTTTAGTTTTTGATAAAAAAGCATACAAAAACGTAGTTTCTAACGGATTGGTGTTAGATAAAAACGGACAGAAAATGTCGAAACGTTTAGGTAACGCCGTTGATCCGTTTACTACATTAGCAGAACACGGACCAGATGCAACACGTTGGTACATGATTTCGAACGCGAATCCTTGGGATAACTTAAAATTTGATTTAGAAGGAATTACAGAAGTACGTCGTAAGTTCTTCGGAACGTTGTACAATACATATTCATTCTTTGCGTTATATGCAAATATAGATGGATTCTCTTACAAAGAAGACGAAGTGCCTTTAGCAGACCGCCCAGAGATTGACCGTTGGATTCTTTCAGAATTAAATACTCTAGTTAAAAACGTAGACGAGTTTTACTCAGATTACGAACCAACTAAAGCAACTAGAGCTATTTCTGACTTTGTTCAAGAAAATTTATCTAACTGGTACGTACGTTTATGTCGCCGCCGTTTCTGGAAAGGTGAATACGCTCAAGATAAAATAGCAGCTTACCAAACATTATATACTTGTTTAGAAACTGTAGCTAAATTATCAGCGCCTGTTGCACCATTCTTTATGGACAAACTTTACAAAGATTTAACAAAAGTTACCAATAAAGAAACATTTGAATCTGTACATTTGGCAACCTTTCCATCTTATAATGCTGAAATGATTGATAAATCATTAGAAAGCAGAATGGAAAAAGCACAAACAGTTTCATCATTAGTTCTTTCTTTACGTAAAAAAGAAATGATAAAAGTACGTCAGCCATTACAAAAAGTAATGATTCCTGTTCTGGATGAAGTACAAAAAGCAGAGATTGAAGCGGTATCCGATTTAATTAAAGCCGAGGTGAACGTTAAAGAAGTTGAGCTATTAAATGATGCTTCAGGAATTTTAGTAAAGCAAATAAAACCTAATTTTAAAGCCTTAGGTCCACGTTTTGGTAAAGATATGGGAGCAGTTTCTAAAGAAATTCAAAATTTTTCACAAGAACAGATTGTTTCTTTAGAAAAAAATAGTAATATTGACATTAAAATTGCAGACAAGACGGTAAATTTAACATTAGAAGATGTTGAAATTACTTCTCAAGACATAGAAGGATGGTTAGTTGCTAACGCAAACGGAATTACTGTTGCATTAGATATTACTATTTCTGAAGAGCTAAAACAAGAAGGTATTTCGAGAGAAATTGTAAATAGAATTCAAAATATTCGTAAAGATTCAGGATTTGAGGTTACGGATAAAATTAAAGTTCAAATTTTAAAACAATCCGAACTAGAAGCTGCCGTTCTTGCAAATGAAGCTTATATTAAGTCTGAAACATTAACCGAATCAATTAGCTTTGTTGACCAATTGTCAGCAGGTATTGAGGTTGAGTTTGATGATATAGTAAGTAGAATATTAATTTCAAAATAAAAGAGGAATTATGGTAGAAGAAAAAATACGTTATTCAGATGCTGATTTAGCAGAATTTAAAGAAATAATCTTGCAAAAACTTGAAAAGGCTAAATCCGATTTAGACTTAATTAAAAGTGCGTATATGAATGATTTAAATAATGGCACTGATGATACATCTCCTACCTTTAAAGCATTTGAAGAAGGAAGTGAAACTTTGTCGAAAGAAGCGAATTCTGCTTTGGCAATCCGACAAGAAAAGTTTATTCGAGATTTAAAAAATGCTTTAATCCGAATTGAAAATAAAACATACGGAATTTGTAAAGTAACAGGAAAGTTAATTAACAAAGATCGTTTAAAACTTGTTCCGCATGCTACTATGAGCATTGAAGCTAAAAATCAACAACAAAAGTTTTAAAAATAAAAACACTAACGCTCCTGAGATAAGGAGCGTTTTTTATTTAAACAATTTCTATTACATTTGTAATTGTAAACTCAAAAAACATGTCACTAAAAAAAGCGTATCTACTTGTAATAATCATTTTAATAATCGATCAACTTTCTAAATTTTACATTAAAACAAACTTTAAATTGGGAGAATACGTTGAGGTATTTTCGTGGTTTCAGATTTATTTTATTGAAAATGAAGGTATGGCTTGGGGAATGAAGCTCCCAGGAGATTATGGAAAGATAATTCTTACTAGTTTTAGGATTTTAGCCATTTTTGGTATCATGTATTGGCTTTGGGATTCGGTTAAAAACAAATCCCACCAAATTTTAACCATTGCTATCGCACTAATTTTAGCCGGAGCGGCAGGTAATATTATTGATTGTGTTTTTTATGGTCGTATTTTTGACACTTCAGCATATGGTATTTTAGCACAAGCTTTTACTGGCGAAAGTTATGGACCATGGCTAGAAGGTAAGGTGGTAGATATGTTTTACTTTCCGTTAATTAAAGACGCCACAGGAAACACCATTTTTTTTAATGCCATTTTTAATGTGGCTGATGCAGCGATCTCGATTGGAGTAGGTTTGCTAATTGTTTTTAATAAAAAAGCATTTAAATCATAATTTTTAAGCGTTTACTTGTAAACGCTTTTTTTATTTTTTTTAGATATGAAAGCACTAATTTTAGTTGATATACAGAACGATTTTTTAGAAAATGGATCGTTAGCAGTTGCAAACGGTAATGAGATACTTAATCTGGTTAATACCATCATTCCAAAGTTTGATTTGGTTGTTGCAACGCAAGATTGGCATCCAGCAACGCACAAATCGTTTGCATCGCAACATGCAGGCAAATCTGTTTTTGAGCAAATTGATTTATATGGTTTGTCGCAAACTTTATGGCCAGATCATTGTGTACAAGGAACCTTTGGAGCACAATTTCATTCGGATTTAAATACCAACGCAATTGCAGCTATTTTTAGAAAAGGAATGGATGTAAATGTTGATAGCTATTCGGGATTTTTTGATAATGGTAAGCAAAACGATACGGGTTTAGCCGGTTTTTTAAAAGCTAAAAATGTGACTGAAGTTTATGTATGTGGTTTAGCTGGAGATTTTTGTGTTCAGTTCACGGCAAGTGACGCCTTAAACTGTGGATTTAAAACGTTTTTGATTGACGGTGCTATACGAAGTATAAATCCTACAAATTTTGAAGTTATAAAGCAGGATTTTGTTAAAGCAGGTGGTTTTGTTGTAAATGATATTGAACTTGTTTAAGGATATTTGTTTTACGCATTAGGGATAGAGGCGGTATCCTTTTATTTTTTGCTGAAGTTTACGAGGCGAATAAATAAAAGATTGAGCCGAAAGCCCGACGCGCCCACTAAAAGGCGCGGAATGCCCAAAAGGATAAAAAAAACCGAGTAGATTATGTTCTCTCGGTTTTTTTTTATTTTATTTCAGAATAGAATTGGTGAAATGGTTGTCTTATTTTTTTAAGATTTACTAACCAATCTTCGTCTTCTTTACGGTATCCTAATGCAAGTATTGTTGCAGAATAGAGTCCTTTTTCGCCAAGGTTTAATAACTCGTCAAGTTGTTTGTTATCGAAACCTTCCATTGGTGTCGCATCGATTTTTAACTCGGCAGCGGCAGCAATTGCGATACCAAACGAAAGGTAAGCCTGTTTTGCTGTGTGCGCGGCTTGTTGCTCGGTAGTTAAGGCGAATAGGTTTTGTTTTAAGGTTGCTTTATAGGCATCTGTAGTGTCTAGTGGCAAACCTCTTTCGATGTTCATGTAATTGAAAATGCGGTCAATTCTATCGTCTGTATATTGATCCCAAGAAGCAAAAACAAGTAGGTGTGAGGCATCTAAAATTTGAGATTGTTGGAATGCAATAGGATGTATTTTTTGTTTAAGTTCTTGATTTGAGATGCAAATTATTTCGAAAGGTTGTAAGCCAGATGAGCTTGGTGCTAGGTATGCAGCTTCAACGATTTTTGAAACTTCGTGATCTGGTACGCTATTTCCGTTCATTTTTTTTGCAGCATATCTCCAGTTTAAAGCGTTTAAAAGTTCCATGTTTTAAGTATAATTAGTTTGTTTATTAGTCCTGAAATAAAGCTTTTAGTTCAGTTGCTTGTGCAGGTTTAAGTCTGCCAGCTAAAATAAGGCTTAATTGTTTTCTTCTGAGTGCGGCGTCGAATCTGCTTTTTTCTTCCTCTGTTTCTGGGATAATTTCTGGCACAGGTACAGGATGTCCCATGTCGTTTACTGCAACAAAGGTGTAAATTGCAGAGCCTGCGTTAATGATGTCTCCGGTTTCTCGATCCTCGACAGTAATGTCTGCGATGATTTCGAGTGAGCTATTAAAAGCTCTAGATACTTTGGCTTGAACTGTGACAACGGCTCCTAAAGGAATAGGTTTGCTAAATGCTACGTGGTTTACTGATGCCGTAACGCATACTCTACGGGTGTGTCTTCGAGCTGTAATTGCACAACATCTATCAATTCTGGCTAATAGTTCACCACCAAATAAATTGTTTAGGGGATTAGTTTCACCAGGCAATACCATATCGGTATGAATAGTAGCAGATTCTTTAGGAAATTTAGCTTTCATATAAAACGATAATTTGCACAAATATAAACATTAAAGAAATAAAAATCCCCGAAAAATCGGGGCTTGTGTATTATTTTGTAAGGATCCAAGCTTGGTCGTTGTCGTTTTTTTGGATTGTTTTAAGTTCTTGTCTTGCGTTTTCGATATTCGAGAAACTTTTATAGGCTACAATTAATAAACCATGCGAGTTTTTATCAACAATGTTTGCGCTTGTATATCCTTTCGTCTTTAAGTCTTTTACTTTATTAGTCGCATTTGCTTCGTTTTTAAAAGATCCGGCAATGATGTGGTATGGTAAGCTGTTGTTGTTTGTAACTTTTGCTTGATTTTCAGTTTTTGTATTGATTACATTTTCTGAGGATGTCGCAATTTCGGTTGCTTTTTCTTCTACTTTAACATCAACTTGTGCGGCAGGAATAGGATTTTCCATAACAAAAGTAGCCTCCTGAACCTTTTGTTGTACTTTATCTTGTACGCTTTTTTGGATTACTAGCGTGTTTTCTTCAACGGCTTTGTCGTTATAGGCTTTAAAACCAAACAATACAGCTCCAATTGCTACGGCTAATAATGCTGCAACTTTAAAAAAGCGTGCGGTTTTGTTTTTAGGTTTTGGCTTAGTTTCGGTTGCTTTGTTTTCGTCCTCAAATAATTGTTTTGCTATTGAAGTTGGCTCTGGTTGCTTTTCGATTGCAACAGGAGTAGCTTCGGGTGTTTTTTCAACAAAACTTTCGGTACGTTCAATAGTAGGAGCAACAACTTCGCTTAATCCAAAAGAATTTGTATCGAAGTTTATTTCTTCTGATGGAGAAAAAACAATATTTCTTTCTTTATTTAAGTTTAAAGTTCCAATTGTTTTTAATTCAATAGTTTTATCTTCTTCTAATTTTAACAGCCAATTATTTACTTCATTTTTAATGAAAATAATCGCTTCAGAGTACGAAATGTTTTCCTCTAGGGCAATGTGGTTGGCTAATAAGCCATCATTGTTTTTTAGATGCGAATTAAAAATAAGTACCTTTTTAGGAGGTACAATAACATTTTCATTGCTTATTTGTGCAGATTTGAATTCGGTTAAAAATGCGCCAAAGCTTGGTACGGTAACGCATTGATATCTAAATAACAAGTCTGATATGTATTTTTCTATATTCATGTTTACAAAATTAAAGAATACAATGAGCTAGACAAATTTTATTTATTAAATATTAATAAGTTAAATTAGTTTTTTTACAATTAATTACCAAAATAAATGTTTTAAAATATAAAGGTTATAATTTATGGATAATCAGGAATTGTTTTTGTACTTAAAGTTATACAACACTCCTAATGTTGGTAACAAAATAGCGCTGAAATTGTTGAAACATTTTGGGGCAATTGAGGCCGTTTTTAGTGCAAGTGAAAAGCAAATAAATCAAATTAAAAGATTTCTAAAAGACTTTGATACAGATAACTTAAATAAAATGCAAGCATCACAAATTTTAAATAGATTATTTTGTAGGTAGGTGAGATTTATGAAAGCAATAGAATTGTTGAAATTATATAGAGATGGTTTAATTCAAAGAACTCAAATTGAAATTCGT
The DNA here is from genome assembly GCA_947631175.1 of uncultured Flavobacterium sp. Lineage (GTDB taxonomy): Bacteria > Bacteroidota > Bacteroidia > Flavobacteriales > Flavobacteriaceae > Flavobacterium. The sequence goes on along the minus strand of CANRKI010000026.1, from coordinate 563 downwards.
ATGGAAAATTGGGGACAAAAAACTGTTAGATATACGAGTTTAGAAGAATTAGAAAAAGAAGAATTGTTACAACATAATGTTAAAGACTGGTTTATTGGTAGCTCAATAACTGATGGCGAAATTGTTATAAATGTTGAAAAAGAAAAGGAAATAGAAAACAAAGCAAATAAAATCAATATTCAAAAAATAAATGAAGTTCCAAATATGGAAATTACAAACGACATTGCTCCTGCAGTAATTGAAATTTATAAAACTGTAAATCAATTAGTAAAAGCAGTAAAACAATTGGATGAAGAAGTAGGTGATTAAAATGCCAAGAAGAGGATATATATTTGAAAATCAAATTCAAAAAGTATGTGATTATGTAGAAGCAATAGGTGGACATGCACATAAAAATTATCCAGAAAGATTACAAGATGGAACATACATAAAAGGAGAGCCTTTTGATTATGAGATATTTCTACCAGAATACAAAGCTGTATTTGATGCAAAAGAATGTAAAACAAGAAAATGGCACATGGTTGAAAAGGATATTAGACAATGCGATGAAATGAAAAAATGTA
>CANRKI010000025.1 GCA_947631175.1 uncultured Flavobacterium sp. | reverse complement strand
CTCCTGGATAATCTAAGCCAGCAGATATAGAGTAGGGTTCAGTAATTTGACCATCGGGAGTTTGCATCAAAATAGTACGGCTTCCGTGAATGATTCCAGGCTTTCCAGAAACGGTTGTGGCTGCTGTTTTGTCCGTAAATTCTCCCAAACCAGCGGCTTCTGCGGCAATTAAATTAACATTTTTGTTATCTAAAAAGTGATAAAAAGCACCTGCTGCGTTACTTCCGCCACCAACGCAAGCGATCACGTAATTGGGCGTTTTTGTGTTTTCTAACTCTTGTAATTGCAGTTGCATTTCTTCGGAAATTACACTTTGAAACTCGGCAACCATTTCTGGATAAGGAGCCGGGCCAACCACAGATCCGATGATATAAAAAGTGTCTTCTGGGTTGGAAATCCAATCGCGAATAGCCTCATTTGTTGCGTCTTTGAGTGTTTTTGATCCTGAAGTTGCTGGTTTAATCGTTGCACCAAGCATTTTCATTCGGGCAACGTTTGGCGCCTGTCGTGCCATATCGATTTCGCCCATGTATACAACACATTCGATGCCCATTAATGCGCAAACGGTTGCGGTTGCTACTCCGTGTTGTCCGGCTCCGGTTTCGGCAATAATTCGTTTTTTGTTTAGTTTCTTGGCTAATAAAATTTGTCCGATGGTGTTGTTGATTTTATGTGCTCCTGTGTGGCATAAATCTTCACGTTTTAAATAAATTTTAGTGTTGTATTTTTCGGACAATCGTTTTGCGTAATATAAAGGTGTTGGACGACCTACGTATTGTTTTAAAAGTTCTTTAAACTCGGTTTTAAAATCATCTGTTTGGGTGATTTTTTTATAGTTTTCTTTTAATTCCTGTACATTATTATATAGCATTTCGGGAACAAAAGCGCCACCAAAATTTCCGTAAAATCCTTGTTCGTTTGGTTTATATTGTTTGAACATATTGAATTAATTTTTGAGTTTTTACTATGTTTTTGATTCCTACTACATCTTCTAACTTGCTGTTCGCATCAATAGCAAAAGGTTTTTGTTTTAATTTTTTTATATTTTTTAAATTTTCAAGCTCAATACCACCGCTTAAAAAATAAGGTTTGTTAATTTCGATTTGATTTAGTATTTCCCAATCGAAAGAAATTCCGTTTCCGCCATAATTTTCTCCTTTGGTGTCAAATAAAAAATAATCGACTACTTTGGAGTAATTTTGAATTTCGATAGTATCTTTTTGTGTTGCAATAGAGAAAGCTTTTATGATTTTTATATTTGGAAAGTGTTGTTTTATTTCATTGCAAAATGTTATTGTTTCGTTGCCGTGAAGCTGAATTGCAAACAGTTTTATTTGCTTTAAAGTGGATGTAATTTCACTTATCGATTGGTTTACAAAAACGCCAATTTTTTTGGGATGATTTATTTTTTTTGCTTGCTCAATATCAATTTTTCTTTTTGAGATTGAGGTGAAAATACATCCGATAAAATCGGGCTGTAAGGGAACTATTTCGTTTGCGTTTTCTGGATTTGTAAGTCCACAGATTTTAATTTTCATATGGAAGCTTGTTTTATAAAATCGGCAAATGAGTTTGTTGTTGAATCCATTTTCATAAAAACTTCTCCAATTAAAAAGGATTTAAACCCTGATTTTCGAAGTAGTTGTACATCTTTTGGAGTCTTAATTCCGCTTTCTGCAATTTTAATTGCTTGGTTTGGAAGTTTTTCGGATAAATTAACGGCGTTTTCAAAATTAACTTCAAAATTGTTTAGATTTCGGTTGTTTATTCCGTACAAAATATGTGCGCCAAAAGGTATTTTATCTAATTCTTTTTCGTCATGAATTTCGACAATTACTTCTAAATCTAGATCAAAAGCGATTTTGCTAAATTCGGACATTTCCTCTTTTGATAATATAGCTGCGATTAATAAAATTGCGTCAGCTCCTATGGCTTTTGCTTGATAAATTTGATAGCTTGATATTGTAAAATCTTTACGAAGTATTGGGTTTTTAAATATCTCTTTCGCTTGAATCAAATCGGTTGTACTACCACCAAAAAAAGGGGTGTCAGTTAAAACCGACATTGCAGCAGTTTGCTGTTCTTGGTAGTTTTGTGCAATTTTCTGGATACTATCTTTAAAATTAATGTCATTTTTAGAAGGGGAACGTCTTTTAAATTCGGCAATAATTCCGTTGCTCGAGTTTGTAATACTTTGTATTAGCGATTTTTTTGAACAATTAAATTGCGGTAGATTTTTTAAATCAGCTATAGGAAACGTTTTTTCTAAGGCATCTACTTCTTGCTTTTTTTGCGATACAATGGTATTTAATATATTTGCTGACATAGATTTTGTAATTTATTTAAACGCGCTAAGGCTTCTTGGTTTTTAATTTTTTCTAAAGCAAGATCAAAAGCATTTTCTATACTAATATTGTTATAAAGGCTGATTGCTGTTGCTGCGTTAATTGCCACTACATTATTTTGTGCTTTTGTTCCTTTACCTGAAATAATTTTCATGAAAATTTCGGCTGCTTTTTCTTTAGTTTCTCCGCCAAAAATTTCGATTGGATTTATTAAATTATTTCCTTTAAAATTGCTTGGATCAATATTTATTTCGTGTGAGTTTGAAATGATTTTGGCTTTAGATGTTAATGAGATTTCATCGTATCCATCAATCGAATGCACCACGCTAAATTTGGTTTTTGTGTTTTGTAATAAGTAGGTAAAAACACGTGCAATTTCTAAACTATAAACTCCAATTACTTGGTGATTTGGTTTTGAAGGATTAATTAATGGACCTAAAATGTTGAAAAAGGTTTTAACGCCTAAGTCTTTTCTGATTTGAGATACTGTTTTCATAGCGGGATGAAAAAGTGGTGCATGTAGAATTGTAATTCCGGTTTTATCAAGACTATTTTTAATAAAATCAGGATTGTTACTAAACTTTATTCCTAATTGTTCTAAAACATTACTCGATCCAGAAATAGATGATAACCCATAATTTCCATGTTTTACAACCGGAATATTACAAGCTGCTGCTACAAATGAGGCAAGCGTTGATATATTGAATGTGTTTTTTCCGTCTCCGCCAGTTCCGCACATATCTAATGTATTAAAATCACTTAAATCTACAGGCAAGCACAGCTGTAAAAATGCATTTCTAAAACCTTCTAGCTCCTGAATACAAATCGGTCGCATCATAAGTAAACTCATAAAACATGTAATTTCGATTTGGTTAAATGAGCCATTTGCAATTCCAAAAATTACTTGTTGCGCTTGTTCTGTGCTTAGTGTTTGTTTTTGGGTGAGTATTTGTATATATTTTTTCATTTTAATTTTCTATCCAGTTTTGTAATATTTTTTTACCGTTTGGAGTTAGCACGCTTTCTGGATGAAATTGAACTCCTTTTACATCATAATCTTTATGGCGCAATGCCATGATTTGATTGTTTTGATCGACCGCTGTGATAATTAAATCATTTGGAAAGTTGTTATTACTTACAACCCACGAATGGTAGCGACCAATGATTTGTTGTGGTTCTAGGTTTTTAAATATAGTTTCTGTAGGATCTAAAATTTGCATTGGCGTTGCAATGCCGTGATATACTTTTTCTAAATTAATTAAAGTACCACCAAACACTTCGCCAATAGCTTGTTGCCCAAGGCAAACACCTAAAATGCTTTTTGTTTTATAGTATTTTTTGATAACTTGTTTTAAAAGTCCGGCTTCGTCTGGGATTCCTGGACCAGGAGAAAGTACAATTTTATCAAAACCAATTAAATCTTCTAATTCAAATTCGTCATTTCTGTAAACAGTTACTTCGCAATTTAAATCTTCTAGATAGTGCACTAAATTGTAAGTAAAGCTATCGTAATTATCTATAACAACTATTTTTTTCATGTTTTATATATTTTGAGCCAGCTCTAAAGCTTGTGCTAATGCTTGCAATTTATTAAAGACTTCTTGATTCTCGTTTTCAGTATTAGAGCTCTCAACTACGCCAGCTCCAGCCTGAAAAGTTAAGGTTTGATTTTTAGATAAGAAAGAACGAATCATGATCGCGTGATTAAAATTTCCATTGAAATCCAGAAAACCAATGGCACCACCATAAAATGATCGGTTACAGTTTTCAATATCATTAATTAATTCAATGGCTTTAAATTTTGGCGCACCAGATAGGGTTCCAGCCGGAAAAGTATCAACAAAAGTTTGTAATGTTTTGTCGTTTTCTTTTAAAACCGCTGTTACTTTTGATACCAAATGAATTACGTGCGAATAAAAATGGATTTGTTTTAAAGTTTCAATTTTTACTTCCTTTCCGTTTCTACTTAAATCATTTCTGGCTAAATCAACCAACATAATATGTTCGGCATTTTCTTTTGGATCTTCGCTTAGTTTTTTTGCTAAAATAGCATCTTCTTCATCGTTTCCTGTTCGTTTAAAAGTTCCTGCAATGGGATGAATTTCTGCTTTTTTATTCTGAACAATTAGCTGTGCTTCTGGTGAAGAACCTAAAATTTTAAAACTTCCAAAGTCAAAATAAAATAGATAAGGTGAAGGATTGATACTGCGTAAAGCACGATATACATTAAATTCGTCCCCATTAAATTTTTGTTGAAATTGACGAGAAACAACAAGTTGAAAAACATCACCTTTTTTACAATGCTCAATCGCTTTTTGGACTTGGATTTTAAATTGATCGTCGGTTAAATTAGACGAGATTTTGTTTGTGTTTTGAAAAGGATAGGTTGCAAATGTTTGTGTTTGAATAATGTTTTTAATTTGATCAATCGTAACAGTTTGTGGTATATCAAAATCAAATTCGTGTTTTATGATATACGCTTCGTTTTTAAAATGATTTATAGCAATACAACATTCAAAAAATTGATAAAAAATTTCTGGAATTGCTGTGTCTTCTTTTTTTGGTTTCGATTTGAACTTATCAAAATAACAAAGCGCATCAAACGAAACATAACCGTACAAACCTTGTGCTTTAAAAGGTAGCGATTGATTGCTAGGTTTAAACGATGAAACGTATTTTTGTAATTGATTTATTGTATTTTTATTTTCATCGCATTCAAAAATTTCTGATTTTTGGTTAGGATAAACAATTGAAATTTTATTTTCGTTTACTTTAAAGTGTGAAATAGGGTGAATGCAGATGAACGAAAAACTATTTTCTGGCGAATGAAAATCACTACTTTCTAGTAAAATACTATTCGGAAAATAATCTCTAATTTTTAAATATGTATTAACAGGTGTAATTACATCTGCTACTATTTTTTGATATGTTGTTTTGAAAGTATAAGTTGACATAAGTGATAAGTATTAAAAATAAAAAAAGGCCTATCGTGATGATAGGCCTTTTATATAACTATTTTTTGTAAAAAAATACACATATAGGAGGTATCGCTCACGACGTTCGACGTAAGTTTAACCACCACCATGCATTGTTTACAAAATTGTTCATTTTTTATGTTTTATTTCTTGTGTCAAAGTTATAAAAATATTTTTTTTAAATACAAGTGTTTTTTGTTTTTAAAATATTTTTTTGTAATGATTTGATTTTTAGTATGCTTGCTAGTAAAGTAAAGCTATGTTTAATTCAAATTCATCAGAAATCGCTTTGTCAGCAATTACTCCCATTCCCGAAGAAGCGTATTTAATGTCGTAAAGTGTACGATCTACCACAACTTTTGCACTCGCACCTTTAGAATTTGTTTTTAATTCAAACTCTACCGGATTGGTAATATCTTTGATTGTTAAATCAGCTGTAATAATGTATACATCTGGATTGTCGGTATATCCAATTGATTTAAAAGAAAGGCTTGCAGTTGGAAATTTTTCAACACCAAAAAAGTCATCATTTTTTAAATGAGCATCTAATTTTTCTTTTCCTTTTCCTTGAATATCTGTTGTATTAATAGTTGTCATATCAACAACAAATTGTCCGCCAACAACTTTTTTACCGTTTATTACTAAGTTTCCTTCTTTAAAATCTAAAGTTCCTGAGTGGCTGCTAGTTAATTTTTTTCCAACCCATTCGATTTTCGATTTTTTTACATCAATTTTTTTTGCTTTTTGAGCTACAGCTGTAGCGGATATACAAGTTGTGATGAATAATGATAAGGCAATGGTTTTTAAGGTTTTCATAAATATGGTTAAGTTTAAATTTCAATAAATAAATCTGTACTTGCTTTGCGTACTTTGTTTAGGTGTTGGGTTTCGTCGTCTAAGGCTCTAAAACCAGCAGGAGCAATTAAAACTGCATTTAAATTTTTACTATTCAAATCTAAAATACTATTAACTTGATCGCTAACAAAACCTTCCATCGGTGTTACGTCAATTTTGCGTTCTGCTGCTGCGTTCACTAAATTAGTTAAAGCAATATACGTTTGTTTGGCAGACCAAATATTTAAATCTTCAGTACTTTGATTTAATAAAGTACGTTTCATAAAGTCGCCATAACCTTGTATGTTTTGAGAATCAATTTTACGGGTTTTCGCTGTATTTTCAATATATTGATCAATATGCTGTGCCGTAAAGTTAACATAATTTGCAAAAACAAAAAGGTGAGAGGCGTCTGTTATTTGCGATTGGTTGTAAGCCGCATTTTTAATAGCTTCTTTAACAAATGGATTTTCGATAATTAAAATTTGATAAGGTTGCAATCCGTATGAAGAAACGCTTAATCGAATAGCTTCTTTTAAAAAATCTAAATCTGCTTTTTCAATTTTTTTTGTTGAATCAAATTTTTTTGTGGCGTAACGCCAATTTTGGTGTGTTATAAAATTATCCATGATTGGAGTCTCTGTATTTTTCTAGTAAGTTATTCAGTGTAATTAATTCTATTTCAGTAAGGTTTTTAGCAAGTGTAGCTTCCTTATTTTCAATAATAGGATCTATGTGATTAAGTAAATCAAGTCCTTGTGGAGTAATCGTGATGTCCATTTTTCGCCTATTATCAGCACAAATTGCTCGTTCCACAAGTTGCTTCAATAAAAGTTTATCAACTAAACGCGTGGTGTTACTTTTTTTAGCTAACATGCGTTCTTGTATTAAACTCATATTAATAGGTTTGTTGTTTTGGCCACGTAAAATGCGTAAAACATTGTATTGTTCTATTGATAAATCATGCGTTTTTAAAACCTCAAGCAATGCATCGGTAACTATTTTTTCGGTGTATAAAATGTTTAAAACCGTTTTTTTAGCAATCGGAATTTGTTTTTGTGCCTTAATAACTTTTTCAATACTCATATCTAAAAATAAAGTATGCAAATTTACAAAAGTAAAATTTGTATATACAATTATTTAAGTTATAAATAACGTATAAATATTGAATGATTTTTTATACATTTACGTATAAAATTTTAAGTGTTATGAATATCTCTCAAAACGATTGGTGGGAAAAGGCACAAGCTGATGCAAGTGCAATGATTATTGATGTTAGAACTCCAGAAGAATTTAATGCAGGATACATTCCTGGGGCGATAAATGTAAATATTTTTGAACAAGAGGATTTTTTAAACTTTGTTGAGAGTTTAGATAAAGATAAAAATTACTACGTATATTGTAGATCTGGTGCTCGAAGTGGTAACGCTTGTGGTATTATGAATGATATGGGTATTGAAAATGCTTTTAACTTAACAGGTGGTATTTTAGATTGGCAAGGGCCAACACAATAATATTTTTTAAAAGAAGTCTTTGGCTTCTTTTTTATTTTATAATAATTATGAAAAAACGTGATATTGAAACCAGCGAAGATGTAAAATTATTAGTTGATACTTTTTACGATAGAGTGGGGAAAAACCCAATGATTGGTCCTATTTTTCATGGAATTTTAAAGGACAATTGGCAACCGCATTTGGATAAAATGTATGGATTTTGGGAAACTATTTTATTTGAGGTTCATAAATATTCGGGCAGTCCGTTTCCGCCACATAAAAATTTACCATTAGATAAAGAGCATTTTGAAACGTGGTTGAATTTATTTAATCAAACATTAAAAGACTTATTTGAAGGAGAAAAAACAGATGAGGCTTTGTGGAGAGCGAATAAAATGGCCGAAATGTTTTTATATAAAATTAAATATTTTAGGGGAGAAGTGTAAATTTCGGAAAATACCTGTTTTTACTAACCAGGTATTTTTACTGTTTTATACTTGATATAGGCTTTGTACTTTTGCAGAACAAGTTTTATTTCTTAACCTAAGAAAAGTTATCCTAAATTTAAAAAGCTGCCTTACTAAATTGTAAGACAGCTTTTTTTTATTGTGGTAAGCTTTCTGGTGCAGGTTCCCTGTATACAGGTGAACTGATAGCGCCTAAAAAAGCTTCTAAGGCTTGTAATTCTTCTTCATTTAATTCTAAAACATGTAAAAGTTCTGAATTAACAGGATATGTAGGATCTTTTTCGTATCCTTCAGGTAATTTTCGATTAGGCATTCCGGCATTATACATATTTAAAACCCCGCGCAAAGTAGGGAATAAGCCGTTGTGCATGTACGGACCTGTATAAGTTACATCACGTAAAGATGGCGTTCTGAACTTACCAACATCTTTAGGATCGTTAGTTTGTGCGTATAAACCTAAATCTTCGTATTTACGTTTGTAGTAAGTCAATCCTAAATTATGAAATTGATTGTCCGAAAAATATTGTGAGTTATGGCAATTAATACATCTTGCTTTGGTGCGAAACAAGTGTAACCCCTGAATCTCTTTGTCAGTTAATTGTTTTGCATCCCCTTCAATAAACTTATCAAATTTACTTTTTCGACTTACAATGGTACGTTCAAAAGTAGCAATGGCTTTAAAAATACGATCTTCGTCAATTTTTTCATCACCAAAAGCTTCCTTAAACAAGGTTTTATAGCCTTTAATTTTTTTAATTGTTTTAACGGCAACATCTACGTGATTAGCCATTTCTTTAGGATCTTTTACAGGAAAACGCGCTTGATCTTCTAGGTCAATAGCTCTTCCGTCCCAAAACAAAGGGCTGGCATAAGCTACATTTAAAATTGATTTTGCGTTTCGAGTTCCTGCCTGTCTATCTTCACCATGCGAAACAGGCTTGCCATCTCCCCAACCTAAAGCTGGATCGTGACAAGAGGCACACGAAATTTGTTTGGAATTTGATAAACGAGGATCAAAGAAAAGAGTTTTTCCTAATTCACGTTTTGCCTCAGAATACGGGTTTGTTTCCGGATGATTTGGTTTTTGTATAGCACCAATATCTTGAAAGTTTTTTGTAGCTGGATCAATCGTAGCCGATGGCCATGATTTTGGATCGCCACTGCTGTATAATTTTCGGAGTTGTTCGATGTTATAATAAATAGGATCGCTATTGTCTTTGTATTTAATAGACATTAACCCTACAGTAATACTTATTATTCCAACTAGTCCAATAATCTTTTTCATTTAAATAATATTTCTAATAAATAATAGCTAAACCAACAGTTCCAGTTCCGTTAGGTCTATCAATTAAATTTGTTGTATAGTCCTTGTATTGCTCGCTTGTTACAAACATAGATTGGTATGATCCAAAAATTCTTAAATCACATTTTTTTAACGTGATATCATAATTTACGTTGATTCCTGTAGTAACAGTTGATGTAACGTCGTATCCATGATCATTAAAAATTACTTGATTTGCAAAAGTGTTGTTAGAGCTTGAGGCATTGTAAACCAAATGCTCGCTTAACGCGCGATAGTGTTTTGCATAAATCTCAGTATTGATGCGGTTTTTCTCGTTTTTGTACAAATCTGTATTTGCTGCCAAATTTACTTCTAAATAATGAACTTTTTTGTCTACATCTGATAATAAATCGCGGATAACATTTCTAGAATAAACAGCTCCTAAGTTAATAGCATACAGCGTTTTGTTGTTTTCTTTTTTAAGAATTCCGTTTTCTAAACCAAATCTATTTTCAACATACCTAAAGTTTTGACCTTGTGACAATACAGAATAGTTATCATGTTTAGAGAATTTGTAAAAGGCTTTCGCTAAATAATCAACAGCATCTCCATCAAAATGATAATTAATTTTAGTTAAATGAGTAATATCTCTGTATTTGTGTGTGATTTGGTTTTTATCAATTATAATTTGTGATGAACCCGATGAAACGTTTGATTTGTTGTATAAATCTTCGAGTAATTTACTGTATTGATAACTAATATTGATGTTGTTTTTTTCTTTTTGAAATTGATAGGCAGCTCCCCATAAATGAGTTATTCCTCTGTTTAAAAACTTATTGTAAGTTGGATTAAACGCAGTGAAACCGTAACCAGAGTTAAAACGAACAAAAGTATCTTCTAAAGTTGGTGCATTAAGTAATTGGTCAACATACATAATACCGGCTTCTTCTGTATTTTTTCCAATTCCAGCAAAAGCGGTTAGTAAATGATTTTGATATTGGTATCCAATAAATCCTTTTCCTTTAATATTATGTACTAAAATTTCCGGGCGCGGATCTACTTTTCGGTAATGTTTTTCGTTGGTATAATTTACAACTCCACCAATTTTAAATCCATTATCAAAACTATAAGTTGCACCTCCTTGTAAATTGTATTTTTGAATGTCCCAATTTCCTGCTTTTGGTGCATAAAAATAATTTGGAGCAAGAACCAATTGATTTTCTGTTCTGCCCGATGAGAAATTAAAACCTAAATCATCCTCTAAAACTTTTGTAACATCAAAGTTTCCGAAAACTCTAAGTTTAGGTGAGTAGTTATAAATTCCTTGTGTCGAGAATTTAAAGGCCTCTGATCTTCCAGCTGTTTGTCTACGTTTAAAATTTAGATCTTTATTTTGATACTCGATTTGAGTTTGAGTAAAGTCTTTTATTTTATAATTAGAGATAAGCAACGGATTTTCAGATAAATCTGTAAAATAGCGTTCGTAAAATGAATTTGATTTTACAGAAATAGTATCTGTAAGTTGTGCAAAAGCAACACAACTTACAGATACTAGTATAGAAGATAATTTATATTTTAATTTCATTTTGAATTATTATTCAGCAAAACCTCTTGGGTTTGCACGTATTACAACAAAGTCATCACTCGAATTATTAGTGTCTTTTAATATTTTTCGACCCGTTGGCGTTTCGTTTTTCGTTTTTCTGATTACAGAAGTTGAGTTAAACGCTGCTGCTGTGTTAGTTGATGAAGCATCAACGTTAGATGGTAACATTTTTGGCTTTGGTGAGTTTGGATTAAAGTTTTGTAATTCAACTCCATCAATAATTTTATTTGCTGGTATTTGTATGTAATGACTTGTACTTGCATTAACCGTTGTTACATTTGGTAATGGGTATTTGCCATAGTTTTGGAAATTTTCATCTCTAAAAATAGCGAAAGAATCACGCCCTGGATTATCAAAAAGTAAGTCTCTATTTCCAAAATACGCTCCCGGAATTCCCCAATATCCAATATTTACGTTTGGAACTGCTGGATTTTCGATGTCTGTATTGAACGGAAGTTCTCCGATTGAGATTCTAAAATCACCTAAATAAGCCTCAAAATCTGCACCAGATAAATCTATTGTTAAATCCGGATTGTTAATCGTAATTGGCTCTCCCGAGTTGTTTACAAGTGGTGCTTTGTGGTTAACAGCTGTTTGTGCAACTACAAAGGATTCGCCAGGCTGAATAGGATATTGTGAACCACTTCCTGGAATTTGAATGACATAATCGGCGTATACATAATCTGTATTTGCATTTCCGTTAATTAAACTCATTCCTATTGATTGCGACCAATCCCATTGTCCTGATGATAATGAATATGGTTGGTTTGCTGTTGATGGGTTTACTGTGTTTGAACCAAATAATTGGGCAATATATAAACCATCTGCATAAACGACTTCGTTAGAGTTGTTGTAAATTTCAATAAATTGATCTCTAAAACTCGCGCCCTGTGAAGCGTTTGATCCTGCGTAATAAATTTGTTTAATTAATAAATCACCTGTTTTGGCTTGTTTTATTTCGATAACGCCAGCGGTAATGTTTACATTAATTACTGTATTGTTTAGCGTTCCGTTAAAAGCAATTTCTTCAGCATTTTCAGTATATCCAAATAAAGTTTCAAATTCTTGTGCTGTGAATGTTTTAACCGCTTTAATATTGTAAGTTCCAGGGATTAAATTCCCTGCGATTGCCTGACCTGCCGAGTTGGTGACAATTTCGTACGTATCATTTGTACTAATGTTTACTAAGGTAACTACTGCATTTGCAACCGTATTTCCATTTGTGGTATTTGGGTTATTATCATCAAATAAAACAGTAACGTTGTAGTTTAAAGTTCCTAATCCACCGCCGTTTCCTGTGCCAAAATCATCTTCCGAACAACCTACTAGTAGTAAGCTAGCTAATCCAAGTGATAATATTGATTTTTTCATATTTTAAGTATTTTGATTAAAAGTTATATTCAATTCGTGTTCCAAATGATAGTTTAACAAAATTGCTATAGTTAACATCAATAACAGAACCATCGGTTTGTACTTCTTTTTCAGTTGGTCTTAAGTCTAAGAAGTTGTTTGCATAAAACGAAAACTTAAATCCATTTAAAAAATCTTTAGTTAATCTAAAATGAAAATTATGATAGCTTTGACTTAATTTTTTTGGCGTTTGTAATGAATTACTTGAAATAATATGTCCGTATAAATCCGTGTTATCTCGGTCTTGAGTAGGAATGATATGCTTGTTTAAATTGGCATCTAAATAGGCATATGGCGTTGATATACGACTAGAACTTCTATCGTTTATAAAAAAATGTTCTGTTTTAACAGAGGCGATTAATCCTACTTTTGGAATGTGATAAGAAAAATCTGTTGAAAATTGTAACTGTTTGTAGTAGATTGGATTTTTTTGATAAATACCATATTTCTCATTTTTAGTTACATCTGTTGTATAACGATAAAAATTAGATTGATCTAAATCTTCTGTTTCGATATACGAACCAGTTAGGTTAATGCTTAGGTTTGGAATAGGTAATTTTCTGAAACTTCCCATCAACTCAAGTCCTTTATCTGTAGAGGTGAATGAGTTTACATAATGCATTTGTGTGTAATAGTAATCTTGATATCCAGCTATTGTATAGCTTGGTAAATTAGTTCCGTTGTATTGTACATCTAGCTCGGCAACGCCTCTAACAGTAGGTCTGTTTTCACTTGTAATTCCATCTACCATTTTATTATAGAAAGCTGTGATTCCAACCGTTGTACTTTTGTTTAGTTCAAAATCAAATCCAACTTCGGCTTTATTTGATTTAGATGGTTTTAAATCCGGATTATCTGCTCGATCAATAAAGGTTTGAACAACACCTAGATTGTAATAACCAGGCAAGCGCAAATCGGCTAACACTAAATCATAGTAGCGAATACCGGTATAAATTTGACTTAATGCTGGTGTTTTTGTAGCAATACCGTAGCCTGCTCTAATTTTGTATTTGTCAAATGCAAAAAACGAGTTGATACGAGGAGAGATATTATGAATACCATATTGATAGTCGTAACGCGCTCCTGCATTTATGTTTAACTGGCTTTGTGCCCAATTTCGAACAATATTATCTTCTGCAAAAAATGCCAATTGATATTCTGTTAAAACATTTCTTCCGTAGTTATAAGGTCTAAAACCAGTACCACCATTACCTGCGTTTGATCCAAAAAAGTTACTTAAAGTTTCGGGTGCACCTAATTGTCCGCGACCAATGTTATCACTAATTCTAAAATCAGTACCTACACTTGCGTTGTGTTCCCATAAATGGGTGTTAAACGATTTTTTTAATTCAATTAAAGCAAAACCCGAAATCGGTTTTCCCTCAACAGCTTTTACGGTAGTATAACTTGGAGCTGTATAAACGCCCGTGTAAACTCCTTCTTCTGTACTAGTACCTACAACGCGACCCCCAACGTTTATTAGTTTAGATTCGTACGAGTAATCGTCAGAGTATCTAAAGTTGGTTTTAAATTCCAGGTTGTCAAAAAACTTGTCATCAAATTGCCAATTAAAGATGTTAGAAATTGCGATGTTTTTTTTGTCGTTTTTTACTATTTTATTGTCTTGATTTTGCTCTTCGTAATTCACATCGTCTTTGTTAAAACTATAGTCTACAGAAAACGAGTTGCGAATGTTTTTGTTTTTATTTGCCCACGACCACATTAAATTTGTAGTAACACGGTTGTATTGTGTATACGATTCACGAGGTTCATTATTCGAACTTAAATAGTTAATCGCTACATTTAAATTCCCCATTGTTGGTGATAGCATAAAACCTTTACTAAAACCAAATTCTGTGTTTCCGTCACGTAAAGAAGTATACACGCGATAAGGCGATTTTCCTGCTTTTTTACGAATATTAATTAAACCCGAAGTCAAATCTCCATATTTAGCCGACGGAATCCCCTGTACAACTTCAATACTTTCAATATTATCTACAGCAACCTCACGTAAATCGGTATTAAATCCTGAGTTATTAAACGATCCGTTAAAACTACTTGTGTTATCACCAAAAACTCCAGCAGCGGTGCTCGAGTACGTGTTCGAGTAGTTGCCGTTATACGTTTGCATATTCTCGTTGTTCGACATCGGAATACCATCAACCGTAATCGCAACCCCAAACGATTTGTTTCCAAAACCAGTCGTTCGTGCTGCATTAGGTCTAACCGTTCTAAAAGCAATAGGTTTAAACTCGTTTAAATTTAAATTGGTAATTGCCTGTCCTGGAATTTGCTCTAAAACCTCGTTTAAAGAAAAAGCTTGTACCTGATTTATAGCCTCGTTACCCATTGTAATTTCAGAGTAATTTTTACCTTTTTGGGCAGTAACAATAACCTCGTCTAAACGTAAATTTTTATCCGCTAATTCAATTAAAAGCGACGTGTTTAATTGCGCTTTTTTATAAGGAATAGTTTTTTCCTCTTTCCCTAATATTTTAAAAAATAAACTAAAGTCGTTTGCTTGTACATTTTTTATCTCAAAAACACCTTCTTTATTGGTTAAAGCCCATTGCTGACTACTAATGTTGGTTACTAAAACCATCTCCAAAGGTTGTTGGGTTTCTTTATCAACCACAACTCCTTTAATAGTATTTTGTCCTAGTGCTACAGAACAAATTAAAATAAATAAGAATGCTAAAGTTTTTTTCACGACTTGTAATTTGTGCCGCAAAGTTACTATTTAATTTTTATTTAGATTGATACTAAATTGTTTTTTTGTAAATTTATTTAGATTTAAACTAAACAATGACTTTTGTTACTTTTCTAACTCTCTTTTGTTAAATTAATCTACATTAAGTGAATTGTATATTCAAAAAACATACATTTGTATATACAAATAACTTTTAAACAATGAACAGAAATCATTTTTTAAAACTAATAGGAGGAGGAATCATTATGGCAACATTACAGCCTTTTTACAATTATATAAAAGATTTAAAATACGATGGAAATCGTATGCCCGTGCTTTTTATTGGTCACGGATCACCAATGAACGGAATTGAAAACAACGAATATTCGCAAACTTGGGCCGAATTAGGGAAATCAATTCCTACACCAAAAGCTGTTTTAGTTATATCAGCGCACTGGTTAAGTGCCGGAACAAAAATTACAGCAATGAACAACCCAAAAACAATTCACGATTTTGGTGGTTTCCCGCAACAACTTTTTGACGTGCAATATCCTGCCCCGGGAAATCCGGATTTAGCGCTCGAAACCAAAAAATTAATCACAACAACCAATGTAGATATGGATCACGATTGGGGATTAGATCACGGAACTTGGACCGTGGTACGCCACATGTATCCAAAAGCTGATATCCCGGTGCTACAACTTAGTATCGATTATTATAAACCTGCTGAGTATCATTACAATCTTGCCGCTCAATTGGCCGATTTGCGTAAAAAAGGCGTATTAATTATTGGTAGCGGTAACATGGTTCACAATCTTAGAATGGTAGCTTGGGATAAAATGAACACCAATTACGGTTTTGATTGGGCACACGAAATGAATACCATTTTTAAAGATAAGATTGGTAACGGCGATCACAAAGCGCTAATGAATTACGAAAAATTGCACAAAGCCGCAACACTTGCCATTCCAACGCCAGATCACTATTGGCCTATGATTTACTCGTTAGCTTTACGTGACAAAAAGGATGATGTAACCTTTTTTAACGACTCTTTTGTTGGCGGATCGTTAACAATGACCTCGTTTATGTATAGCTAATTTTTATTTAAAGCGCTAAAAAATTCACGTTACACAAAGCAATTCAACCTGTGTTTCGCTGTATCTTTTGTTCGCAAACTCACAAAAGGATGCCGCTTCACCCAGGGCTATGTGCAAAAAAACGACCTTTATAAAAACAAAAAAAATCCCAAGTTTTTAAAAACTTGGGATTTTTTTTGCGTTAGGGATTGTAGCGGCATCCTTTTATATAGCGTAGCGAAATAAAAGATATAGCGAAAAGCCCGACGGTTTGTTGTAGTTTTTACGTAAACAAACCGGAACGCCCAATAGATTATTTTATTCGTCGTCCTTAAAATCGAACGGATATTCCGAGTTAAAGTGCGGAGCCAAACGTTTTACCTCGTACGGTTTTTTGGTAAATTTGTTGGACATGGCAATTAAAGTAATATTTTCGTCGCGTAAGGTAACATACATTGCCGTGTTTCCGTGCCACCAACCGCTGTGAAAAATGTAGCGCTTGCCGTTGTCAAACTCTAACAAACGAACACCAAGACCGTAATTTTTGGTTCCTTTTCGCTCGTAACTGTAGCCTTTAAACATTTCGTGTTTCATCTCTTTAGACAAAAAATGATCCGAATAAGTAGCGTTATCAAACTTTAGTAAATCTTGTGCGGTTGTAAAAATATTTTTATCGCCATAGGTTTGATCCAAATATTCCCAAGCCAAGCGGCGGTAATTGCTTTTATACGATTGGCTAACGCTGTCTTGTTTTGTTAAATCCGAGAAAACAAAGGTGTTTTTCATTTTTAAAGGAGTTAAAATCAAGTCTTTTATAGCTTCTTCAAAGTTTGTTTGGGTGATTTTTTCGATAATTAGTGCTAAAAAAACATAGTTGGTGTTGCAGTACTGAAAGTGTCTGTCTGGTGCAACTTCTTGTATGTTTTTGTTGGTAGCAAAAATATCGAGCACGTCGGCATTGGTTAGGGCATTTTTTTTATCCCAAACGCCTTTTTCCTCGGCAACGTAGGCGTAGTTTCGTAAGCCAGAGCGGTGATTTAATAACATTCTAACCGTTGTAGTGTCGTTAGGGAAAGTTGGTAAAATGGATTTTACAGTTTGATCGAGCTTTAATTTATCAGCATCAACTAAGCGTAAAGTTGCTGCGGCAGTGATTACTTTACCTACACTAGCAACGTGAATTGGTGTGTTTTGATTTATTTCTATTCCTTTTTCTTTGTATGCGTATCCAGAATATTTTTCGTAAATCACTTCACCGTTTTTAGCCACTAAAAACGAGCCACTAAAATCATCACCAAAATATTTTTTGTAAAAAGTGTCCAAATATACTTTTTGTTCCTTCACATATTCGGGAGAATTTTTATCAAATTCAACCAAAAAAGGATTTTGAATTGCTAAACTATCTACAGGTTCTGTAACTGCAATTTTAGTTGAATTGTTACAAGATGATAGTAGTGATATTGTATATAGAGAAAGGGATATTAAGGTAAGGTTTCGTAACATTATTATGGTATTTCTACAAATTTATAAAATACCATTTTTAAAAGAAGCATAAAAGTGAATTAATTTTAAAAGATAATTTCGCGGTTTAATTGGTTATATTTTTTTAAATAGTAAATTTACGATTCTTAAAATTAAAATCAATGAGTACAATAAATTGGCAAACGGCAATTGAGTTTGAAGATATTACGTACAAAAAAGCGGATGGCGTTGCGCGTATTGCGTTTAATAGACCAGAAGTTCGTAATGCATTTAGACCAAAAACTACATCAGAATTATTACGAGCTTTTCATGATGCTCACGAAGATACATCGATTGGTGTTATTTTACTTTCATCAGAAGGTCCATCGCCTAAAGATGGTATTTATTCTTTTTGTAGTGGTGGCGATCAGCGTGCTCGTGGTCACCAAGGTTATGTAGGCGAGGATGGTTACCATCGTTTAAATATATTAGAAGTGCAACGTTTAATTCGTTTTACACCAAAAGTAGTTATTGCTGTTGTAAATGGTTGGGCTGTTGGTGGCGGACACTCGTTACATGTTGTTTGTGATTTAACTTTAGCAAGTAAGGAACATGCTATTTTTAAACAAACTGATGCTGATGTTACAAGTTTTGATGCTGGATACGGATCGGCATATTTAGCTAAATTAGTTGGGCAGAAAAAAGCACGTGAAATTTTCTTTTTAGGTCGCAATTATTCGGCTCAAGAAGCTATGGATATGGGAATGGTAAATGCTGTAATTCCGCATGATGAGTTAGAAGCTACTGCTTACCAATGGGCTCAAGAAATTCTTGAAAAATCACCAATTTCGATTAAAATGTTGAAATTCGCTATGAATATGACAGACGATGGAATGGTTGGACAACAAGTTTTTGCAGGCGAGGTAACTCGTTTGGCTTACATGTCTGACGAGGCAAAAGAAGGTCGTGATGCGTTTTTAGAAAAACGTAAACCAAACTTCGAAAAAAAATACATTCCTTAATAGTTTATATTTTTGAAATATTTATAAAAATAGCCCAACAATTTTTTGTTGGGCTATTTTTATTTTTTCCATCGGTTAAAAATAAATTTTTTAATCTCGTTCTCTCTAGCATTTTCGCCAGGTTCATACAGTTTTATATCTACAATTTCGTTTGGTAAATATTGTTGGTCAACAAAATTTCCAGGATAATCGTGAGCGTATTTATAATCTTCTCCGTAGCCTAACTCTTTCATCAATTTTGTTGGTGCGTTGCGCAAATGTATAGGAACGGGTAAATCTCCGGTTTGTTTTACCACTTGTTGGGCTTTGCCGATAGCTAAATAACTAGCGTTGCTTTTAGCTGATGTGGCTAAATATATGGCACATTGACTTAATAAAATTCGACTTTCGGGATAGCCAATTACAGATACTGCCTGAAATGTGTTGTTTGCCATAATCAATGCCGTAGGGTTGGCAAGGCCAACATCTTCGGAGGCAGAGATAATTAACCTTCGGGCAATAAATTTTAAATCTTCTCCACCCTCAATCATTCGAGCTAACCAATAAACTGCGGCATCGGGATCACTGCCACGAATAGATTTAATAAAGGCTGATATAATATCGTAATGTTGTTCGCCAGTTTTGTCGTATAAAACCGTGTTTTTTTGTGCGAGTTGCATTACTTTTTCGTTTGTGATTACTATGGTTTCCTCGTTAAAGGCATTAACGATTAGTTCAAATAGATTCAGTAGCTTTCGACCATCACCGCCCGAAAGTCTAAATAAAGCTTCTTCTTCTTGAATTATAATTTTTTTTGAACTTAAAAAAGGATCTGTTTCTATAGCTCGAGTAAGTATTTTACTTAAATCTTCTTTGGTGAAAGCCTTAAGTGTGTATACTTGACAACGAGAGAGTAATGCAGGAACAACTTCAAAACTCGGATTTTCGGTTGTAGCTCCAATAAGCGTAACCCAACCTTTCTCGACAGCTGCGAGTAATGAGTCTTGTTGAGATTTATTAAAACGATGAATCTCATCAATAAATAAAATAGGATTTTTGGTAGAGAAAAGGCCTCCGCTTTGTTTGGCTTTTTCAATTACTTCTCTAACATCTTTAACCCCTGCATGTATTGCGCTTAGTTGATAAAAAGGCCTTCCGGAAGTTTTTGCAATAATTTCGGCTAAGGTAGTTTTACCCGTTCCTGGAGGTCCCCAAAATATTAACGAGGGTATAAATCCGGATTTAATTTGTTGTGTTAAGGAACCTTGAGGTCCCACAAGATGTTCTTGACTAATGTAGTCCTCTAATTGTTGTGGTCGTATACGTTCTGCTAATGGTGCCTCCATAATGTGTAATAAATATCAAGTCAAAAATAAGGCATAGATTTAAAATTCTATCTATATTTAGTATTTTAAACATTGTTTTTTATGCCAATACTAAATAAAGATTCAAAACATCACATCCTAATTCCTTTATTTATCGTACTGTTCTTGTGGCTTTGTTTTTGGTTGCAGTACAACAATATTATAAATTGGAGGGAGTTAGGTGTTTTTCCGCGCGAAAAATTTGGACTTTATGGGATTGTTTTAAGCCCCTTTATTCATGCTAATTTACAACATTTACTAAATAACACCATTTCCTTACTTTTTTTGTTATTGGCTTTGGGTTACTTTTATCCTTCGGCATTTTATAAAGTTTTAATTTTCTCTGTTATATTGTCCGGAATAGGGACATGGTTTATTGGCCGACCTAGCTTTCATGTTGGTGCTAGTGGTGTAATTTATGCTTTGGTAAGTTTTTTGTTTTTTAAAGGGATTTTATCTAAGCATTATCGGTTAATGGCGCTATCTTTTTTAGTTGTTTTTCAATACGGAGGAATGATTTGGTATATGTTTCCTGATGTTGAAACTCATATATCGTGGGAAGGCCATTTGTCAGGATTTATAGCTGGAGCAATTTTAGCGCTTGCAATTGCAACACCAGTATTGTATAAAGAAATAAAGTACGATTGGGAACATCCCGATTTTAATCCGGCCTTGGATCCATTTATGAAACATTTTGATTCTAAAGGAAAATTCAAAAACAATCCGAATCAACATGCGACTTATCACGAAAATAAAAAAATTGTTTACCACATTGTTGCAGCAGAGGAGGAGGATATAGACGAATTAAAATAGATGTATACTAAACATATAAATATTAAGTTTTTATAACAAAAACAACTATGTTAGTATCAAGAAATATTAAAATATCAGATATCATAGGTGGAACTTTTACAAATACATATCGAGTAATATTAGTTTCAACAGGTACATATTTATTAAATTTTTATGTTTTTGGAGATCATTTTCATTTTCCTACCATTGTACCAACTGTTTTAGGTACCGGTTTGGCTTTTTTTATTGGTTTTAATAATAATCAAGCTTATGATCGTTGGTGGGAAGCACGAAAAATTTGGGGCGGAATTGTAAATGATTCGCGATCTTTTGCTAGAATGGTGCTAACACAAATACCTAGTTCGAATGATCCTGAAGATGAAATCTCTAGAATGAAAAAACGATTAATAAACAGACATATCGCTTTCTTGTACTTATTAAAAGATAATCTACGTGACCAAGACACTCGATATTATTTAAATTATATATCAGCAAGTGAGTATTTAAAAGTTCTAGAAAATTCGACAAATAAACACAACCGTGTTTTAGAATTGCAAGCTATTGATTTGGAATACTTATATAAAAATAATTATATAGATGGTTTTAAATATTTAGAATTTAATAAAATGCTAATCAATTTTACTGATTTAATGGGTAAATCCGAACGGATTAAAGGCACTGTTTTTCCCACAACATATAG
This sequence comes from uncultured Flavobacterium sp., assembly GCA_947631175.1. GTDB lineage: Bacteria > Bacteroidota > Bacteroidia > Flavobacteriales > Flavobacteriaceae > Flavobacterium. The sequence continues at coordinate 5,746 of CANRKI010000025.1, read as the reverse complement.
ATACTATACTTATATTTTTACTTGGATTTTTATCATTACAGTAACTTTAGTAATTAGTGATTATACTGGTTTTTGGTCCATACTTTATGCATCGTTATTAGGCTATGTATTTTTAACTATTCAAGCCTTAGGGCAATCGCTAGTTAATCCATTTGAAAATATTCCAACAGGGATTTCTCTTAGTCAAATTACTCGAAACATTGAGCGAAACCTACTCGAAATGCAAGGCGAAGAAAAATTACCCGAAGTTGAACCAATAATTGATGCAAATTATGTAATGTAGTTTTTGCTTTTGTGTTAAAATAGGTATCTTTGCCACACAACAACACAATCTAATATATGAATTCTGATACAAGTAAAAGATATGCGCTTAGAGGAGTTTCGGCTGCTAAAGAAGACGTGCATAACGCTATTAAAAACATAGATAAAGGCTTATTTCCAAAGGCTTTTTGTAAAATAGTACCCGATTATTTAACTAACGACGAACAATATTGTTTAATTATGCATGCTGATGGAGCAGGTACAAAATCGTCTTTGGCTTATATGTATTGGAAGGAAACAGGAGATTTATCCGTATGGAAAGGTATCGCACAAGATGCTTTGATTATGAATATTGATGATTTACTTTGCGTTGGAGCAACAGATAATATTATGCTTTCCTCTACAATTGGAAGAAATAAAAACCTTATTCCAGGTGAAGTTATTTCGGCAATTATTAACGGCACCGAAGAATTAATTGAAGAATTAAAACAATACGGAGTTACCATTCATACTACAGGTGGTGAAACGGCTGATGTAGGAGATTTGGTTCGAACTATTATTGTTGATTCGACAGTTACTGCTAGAATGAAACGTGCTGAGGTGATTGATAATGCCAACATTAAACCAGGTGATGTAATTGTAGGTTTGGCTTCTTATGGTCAAGCTACATACGAAAAGCAGTACAACGGTGGTATGGGAAGTAATGGTTTAACATCGGCTCGACATGATGTTTTTGCTAAGTATTTAGCCGAAAAATATCCCGAAAGTTATGATGCAGCTGTTCCTTCGGACTTAATTTATTCTGGGAATGTAAAATTAACAGATGAAGTTAAGGATTCTCCGATTGATGCCGGAAAATTAGTACTTTCTCCAACTAGAACTTACGCACCAATTATTAAGGCTATTTTGTCAAAATATACACCAAATCAAATTCATGGAATGGTACATTGCTCGGGTGGTGCGCAAACTAAAATTTTGCATTTTGTTGATGATGTACACGTGATAAAAGATAATTTATTTCCGGTTCCTCCTTTGTTTAAACTAATTCAGGAACAGTCGGGAACAGATTGGAAAGAAATGTATCAAGTGTTTAACTCCGGTCACCGAATGGAGGTTTACGTTCCTAATGAAATTGCAAATGATATTATTGAAATTGCAAAATCGTTTAATGTAGATGCGCAAATTGTTGGTCGAGTAGAGGCGAACGAAACGAAAAAGTTAACGATTACATCTGAATACGGAACATTTATTTATGAATAATTTTGAAGTAAAAAGATTGTAAAATATTTATAGAAGATGAGCTCTATTTTGAGCTCATTTTTTTATGTTAAGCAGTTTAGCTGCTAATAAATCTGTAATTTTGTAAAAAATAAATATTATGCGATTTAATGAATCGGATACGTTGTTGATTTTGGAACTTTTAAATGGAGTTTCGTTTAGTGAGATCAAACAAATGAACGTACAATTGGTGATAGACAAGTTAAAAAATAACGAATATATAAAAGGTAAAATTTTACAGTTTTTGTTTACAGAGCTTAATAAATTAGATTTTACTTTTAATGATGCCCGTGATTTGGAGGTGGCTACTTTGTTAAAACGTATTAAGTTTAAGGCAACGCCGCGTTAGCGATTGAGGCTTTGTTGGAGCTCCTTAACGTAAGGTACTGAAGTTAAGAGCAACTGCCGAAAGCGCGCCGCTTTGGTAACTGCTATAAAAGCTGTTGCCAAAGTGAACGCCCAATGTTTTATTATTACAAGGGGTTTTGTATATTTGCACTTTAATTAAAAAATTATGCCGAAAGAAACAAAAAAAGGGCTTTACCAAGGAATAATTGAAAAGGATGAAAACGGGAACTATTTTTGTGGTCCGTATTTGTTGGATTATAAAATGGTTGCTGCTGGCTTTAAATTGGGAGATAAAATTAGTATTAAAACGCTAATTAATAATCCGAGTAATAAAAGTGTGGAACAATATGCAAAAAAATCGATGAAATTTAGTTTGGCTAAAGATCACGATGCGCAATAAGTATAAAAACCTTTCTGATTTGGAAAGGTTTTTTTTATGTACGGGCTTTATTAATTGCTTCGATTATAGAGTTGGAGTTTGTTTTTTGTAAGATGTTTTTGCGATGCGTTTTTACGGTGAATTCGCTTAAAAATAGTTTTTCAGATATTTGTTTAGTCGATTGTCCTTGATGTAATAAATCAACAATTTAGAGTTCGCGTTTGGTGAGTTTATATTTGTTTTTTATGTTGATGATGCGGTTGGTAAGGCGATCGATAACTTTAAAATCATCTTCTGGCCTTTGGTTGTAATCTTCGATATGTTCGTGTAGAACAAAGTTTTTTAACAAGCGACCGTATTCATCCATTTCTATAGAATGATAATCTTGTTTGATGTTTATGTATTTTCCGCCAGTAGTGCGTACTCTATAGTGTATGAAATTATAAAACGAAAATGCTCCTTATAATAAAGATTGTTGCTAATTTCAAGTGATTTTTTTTTCGCAGGCTTTACAATATTCCAAATCGTCAGGGTGAATGATAGAAAAAATTTTTTCCATTGTAAACTCTTCAGGTTTGTAACCTAAAACGTCTAAAATGCTATTACTAACATATTCAGGTGCATTTGTTTCACAGCTAAAAATAAAATAGTAGCTTGATTTCTCCTTTCTTTCCCCTATTGGTTTTAATGATTTTGGATGTTCAAACCAAAAATCCCATTCTATGCCTAACTCTTCTCGCTTAGATTTTGTAGTCATGTAATTGTATAATCCTATTTTTTTAGGCCCAAATGTAATTAAAAATTAAATTTTCGTTAATTTTTTTTATTTAAAATATTTTTTTATAAAGAAGAAGTTTTTTTGTTTGATTTGATATACTTGTTAATCCTACTTTTTTGAATCCTAGTTTTTTTATCAAATTTTGCGATGCTAGATTATGTAAATCTGTAATTGCACTAACTTGTGATAAATTAAACTCGGTGCTTGCAATTTGTAAAAGTTTACTCGCAGCCTCAAGGGCATATCCTTTTCCTTCAAAATCTGGTAAAAAGGCAAAGCCAATGTCAATTCCGTCTAAATCTTCACGATCGTATAAACCGCACAAGCCTATTTTATTTTTGTTACTTTTTAAGATGACTGTGTAGTTTCCAAAACCCAATCGATGTAGTTGAGGTAACATTTTATTTTCGATATATTTTTTGGCATCCTCAATGTTCTCAATATTTCGATTACCAATAAATTCTATCCATTTAGGTGTATTTAAGAGGTTAAAGATAAATGCCGCATCTTCAATATCTGTCGGTTTCAAAGGTTTTATAAGCTGCCATAATTATCTTGTAAATATTACTATTATAAATATAACAAAAAAGCCCTTCCAAAAAATGAAAGGGCTAAACTATATAATATATTGCTGTTATTTTAAACCAGCTAACGATTGCTCTATCGTAGCGATTTTAGATAACGCATCGGCTTCTTTTTTACGCTCGTTCGCAATGACTTGCTCTGGCGCTCCGCTCACGAATTTTTCGTTAGAAAGTTTTCCTTGAACTGATTTTAAGAATCCTTTTAAGTATTTTAATTCTTCTTCTAATTTCGTAATTTCTTCTTCTACGTTTACCGATCCAGAAATTGGAATAAAGTATTCATTAGAGTTTACACGGTAAGAAAGTGCTCCCGAAACTTGCTCGGTTACGTATTCTAAATTCGCAATGTTTCCTAATTTTACAATAACCGAATCAAAAGTAGTTGAGGCATTTTCTTTGTTCAATACTTTTAAATCAATCGTTTCTTTAAACGAAATGTTTTTGTCTTTGCGAATGGTTCTGATTCCAGCAATAACTTCTGTAGCGAATTCAAAATCTGTAATTAACTTTTCGTCGAACGATTTCATTTCTGGCCAAGCCGAAACGATTAATGCATCTTCTTTAGAACGTTCTGCAATGTGTTGCCAAATTTCTTCGGTTAAGAACGGCATGTACGGATGTAATAACTTAAGGTTTGCCTCTAACATTTCAATAGCAGCTTTAAACGTAACCGCATCGATTGGTTGTTGGTAACCTGGTTTAATCATTTCTAAGAACCAAGAACAGAAATCGTCCCAAACCAATTTATAGATTGCCATTAAAGCATCAGAAATACGGTATTTCTCAAAATGATCTTCAATCTCTACTAACGTTTTCTGCAATTTCGCTTCGTACCAAGCAATCGCTGCTTTTGATGCTGTTGGTTGTTCTACAGTTTCAGAAACTTCCCAACCTTTAATTAAACGGAAGGCATTCCAAATTTTGTTTGTAAAGGCTTTACCTTGGTTGCATAATTCTTCGTCGAATAAAATATCGTTACCTGCCGAAGCTGATAATAATAATCCACAACGCACACCGTCTGCTCCAAATTTTTCGATTAAATCTAACGGATCTGGTGAGTTACCTAACGATTTAGACATTTTACGACGTTGCGCATCACGTACAATTCCTGTTAAATATACATTGGTAAATGGTTTTTCGCCTGCATATTCGTATCCAGCCATAATCATACGAGCTACCCAGAAGAATAAGATATCTGGTCCCGTTACTAAATCGTTTGTTGGATAATAGTATTTAAACTCTTCGTTCTCTGGATTCACCACTCCGTCAAAAACGGACATTGGCCATAACCAAGACGAGAACCAAGTATCTAATGCATCTTTATCTTGTGTTAAATCTGCAGCCGTTAAGTTTGCGTTTCCAGTTTTAGCTTTTGCTAATTCAACTGCACTTTCAATAGTTTCTGCAACAACAAAATCTTCTTTTCCATCTCCAAAGTAATACGCCGGAATTTGGTGTCCCCACCATAATTGACGCGAAATATTCCAATCGCGAATATTTTCCATCCAGTGGCGGTACGTATTGTTAAAACGGTTTGGATATAATTTAATTTCTTCAGATCCTAAAACAGCCTCAATAGCAGGTTTTGCTAAATCTTCCATTTTAAGGAACCATTGGTCTGATAATCTTGGTTCGATTACAGCTTTGGTTCTTTCAGAAGTTCCCACATTATTCATGTGATTTTCTACTTTTTCTAAAGCGCCAATAGTTTTTAATTCTTCAGCGATTTCGTCACGAACTACAAAACGATCTTTTCCTTTGTAGTGCATTCCTAAGTCGTTTAAGGTTGCATCTTCATTAAAAATATCGATAATTTCTAAATTATGACGCTCTCCTAATTCTTTATCGTTTACATCGTGTGCAGGCGTTACTTTTAAACATCCTGTACCGAATTCCATATCTACATACTCATCAAAAATTATAGGCACTACTCTATTAACAATAGGCACAATGGCGTTTTTACCACGTAAATGTGTGTAACGCTCATCGTTAGGATTTACACAGATTGCAGCATCACCTAAAATAGTTTCAGGACGTGTAGTAGCTACTGTAAGAAAATCGTTCGTTCCTTCAATTTGATATTTTACGTGGTATAATTTACCTTGACGCTCTTCGTAA
>CANRKI010000024.1 GCA_947631175.1 uncultured Flavobacterium sp. | reverse complement strand
GGGATAAGTTGCTGTATGATTTTGAGTCAATAATCATTTCTGGTCCATTTTCACCTGCTAAAAAGTGTGTAGGACGATGAACTAAACCTGATTTAGTTTTACCACCATGTTTAGCTTTAAACACTTTTCCATCTTGCTCGCGTTTTACCATATATTCTGATGGATATAAACCTTCTTCGTAACCTTTTGATGGCAAAGGCTGTTTCATAATCGTAGCTAATTGTAAAGCTCCCATAACACCAGCTAATGCTGCTAAAACAAAACCTACAGGGCCACCAACTTTCAACATCCCTGTTACTGCTTGAGCTGTATTTATAATAGTTTCAACAATAGCAATTTGCCTTTGTCTTTTAGCCTGTTTATATTCAATTTCAGCTTTTTTCTTATCTAAGTCTAAATCAATTTCTTCAATCTTCTTTTTGTAAGTTGCTTGATTTATATAACCATCATCCAACTGTCGTTTTAATGCTTTTTTCTTGGAATCAGACGAACGTTCATATTTCTTTAGCTGTGCGTTTTCTGATGCTGTTTGATAAGCATCAAACTGAGCATAAAGGTTTTTCATAGCAGTTACAGCCATCATCATGGTTTGAACTCCAATAGTTCCCCTTTCAATATTTAAGAAGAAATTCTCCCATTGTTCCTGACTAAATCCTAAAATATCAGTTGGACCGCTTAATCCTAAGTCTATTTCTTTTCCGTCAGAATCTCCATTTTTAGCAGCATTTAATTTCGCTAGTGCTAGTTCTACAAGTTCAACTTCTGTTTGAAATTCAGCTAATTGTTCTGGGGTTAATAAATCGAATGAAATACCATTAAACTGACCGCTATCGACTGCTTTTTTAAGAGCTTCCAATTGCTCCTCCAACATGTCTTTTTGGTATTGAATTTCATTATTGTTAAATTGTTCAATACGTTTTTTTCTTTCATTTTCGTTTAGATCCAGTTGGTTAAGTTCTTCATAAAATGCAGTTTCTCTAATAGCTTTTTTTCTATTATACCTGTCTTCTATAATTTCAACTTCGGTTTTTCCGCCACGTTCTTGAATTGTAGCTACACGGAGTTGATGTAGATGATCTTCTGATTCGATTTGTTTATTGATTTCTTTATTTTTTTCAATCAATAATTCGCGGATTGCCTTTAATGTTTTAACTCTAGGATGGTCTCCTGATTTTTCTGCCTTTTCGATATCGCTATCGATTTTTTTAAGGTTTTGTTCTGAAACAAGATTATCCTTAAGTTCAAGTATTTTGTATTTATGATTGATTCTTTCTTGAGCCATTTGCTTTTCGTAACCATCTTGCATTGTCGCAACAGCATCTTCTTCTGATTTTCGGCGAAGTTTTAGCAATTCATCGTTAAGTTTTTCTAACTCTCGCAATCTATCATCTTCTTTTTTAGTTTTTGCAGAGCCAACTTTCTTACCACCTGAACCGAAGTTTAAGTTAATTCCTTCGGTTGATTCCGGATTATTTAAATCATTCACCTTTCCGGCTAACATCTCAGCTTCAAGGGCTTTAAGTTGTTCGTCTATAGATTTAAGTTCATTGTCCTTTTTAGCAATTCCTGATTCATTATAAATCATTTTTACTGTCTGTGAGAACTGTTCTGGAGTAAGGTTAGGCATTGTTTTAGATACTTCGTTTTGAATATCTTCAAGACTTTTATATACGTTTGTTTCTACTCCTAATTTTGAATACAACCCATTTATAACCTTATCTAAAGTAGAATCATAATCAGAAGAAGTTTTAGATTCTACCCCGATACGTTTCTCCATAATTTCATCGTACTTTTTTTGCACCGCTTTTGCACGGGCATTACGATATAACTCAGCAGTATAAGCTTCTAAAATGCGTTTTCCTTCTGCGGTAGCAATATTTTCGAGTGTTAAAAGACCAATATGTTCTGGGATGATTTTATTTAATTCTTTAATTGCACGGATTCTTGTTTCCTCTGTTTGATATTTATCTTTTGCAATTTTGACTAAAGATTCAAGTTCTGTTTTTTGTTTTGCGATAGACTTTGAAGCCTCTTCGTTTATTTGATTTACGTTGCGTTGAATAGCAGACACTTCTTTTTGCTTGTCTGCAAACATAACATAAGCGGCTGTTACTGCTGCTAACATGGATAGCACAAGCCCCCAAGGGGTGGTTTTCATGGTTGTATTGAAAGCTATCATTGATGTTTTTGCCCTTAATAAATTACCAGAAAGAAGTGCTTTAGCAGCACTATATAGATGGGTTCCTGCAGTAGCAACACCTTGCGCAATAGCATTTGCCTTTAACGCGACATTATAAAGTACTGTTCCTGTTGTATTTCTTGTGGTCCACATGACTGCCATTTTTTGCCAAGCTACGTTAGTCATAATTGCGGCAGTAACAATTGCGATTAGTTTAGCAACAAATGCTAATGTATTTCGATAAGCTTGGAATTTTTTATCTCCTTCATCAACAGCACCAATTAGTTTAGCAAACCACTCAGCTGAATCTGTTAAAAAGTTAACTAAAAATTCGGAAGAAAAAGCACCGCTTATTTTCTTCCCAATTTTATCCATTGTTGCAGCGAAGTTATTATTCTTTATTTCGTATTCGTTCAACAATGACGTTGATTCTCTAAATGAATTATTAGAAATATCAACCAATGTTCTAAATCTATCTACATTATTTCCTGCGGCTCCAACTATTTTATTTACTCCATCTGCATTAAGCCCTAGGTGATCTAAAACTTTGGCCATGTCAGTCCCTTTTTTAGCTCCGTCCGAAAGTTGTTTAGAGAATTTCAAGAAGAATTCTAATGGGTTAGAATTTATCATTCCTTCTACTTCGGAAACAGACAGGTTCATTACTTCCGCAAATTTGCCAGTCTCTGTAGATGCTTGCTTTAAGAAAATACCGTAAGCTCTCGCTGATATTTCGGCTTCGATACCGGATTCCTCAAAAGCAGCGCCTAACGCCATCGTTTCGGCAACTGTAGGCTTCATTACATCCGCAATAGAACCTATTCTATTAGTGAAATTTGCAATATTAAGTTCGGATGCGGAACCATTGGCTCCTAATTCGTTAATTGCGGAACCAATTGCCATATAAGATTCATCGATACCCATTTCTTTAGTTTCTTGGAACAGAAATTTAATAGTCCCTAATTTATTGGCTACCTCTGATGCACCTCCAGTAAATGAATCGCCAAGAGCAACAGCGGCTTTATCCATTACAGACACAAAGGCTTCAATATCTTGAGCTGCAATACCCGCACGACCTCCTTCTTCGGCAATACCCAAAAGATCCATTGTAGAAGTACGCGTTCCAAGTTTAGAAAAACTAGATTGAAGCTCTTCGACTTGGGTTTTGGTTAACCCTGTGGTTTTCATTACATCGGCTTGTGCATCGGATAATTTAGCGTTATAATCTATAATAGACTTCATTGAAAGTGCAATTCCTGTTCCTGTTGCAATTACTGTAGCGGCTAAACCTGAGTATCTGTTAAACTTATCTGCTAACGAACCTAAAGAACCGCTTGCGCCTTGTCCGTTTACCCTTAGTTGGTCTAAACGTCCGTTTACTTCGTTTAACTCAGCTGTGTAACGGCGGTGAGCCTCTGAACCTGGTATAACATTATTTAGAGCCATTCGAAGTTCAGTTGCTCTATTTTTAAGCTGAGCCATAGTCATCCCCATAACCCCAATCTCTTTAACAAGCTCGGCACTACGTTCTTTGTTTTGTTTAATAGTTTGGTTATTTCGTCTAATTTCCGCAGTTAACTCACGGTATCTTTCTGAGTTTTTTTTTCCTTCTGCCTCTAGGGCTTTTTTTTCTTTTTGGAGGTCTTTATTTGCACGACTTAAATCTCTCGTGCTTTTCTCGAGATCGTGAAGTTCTTTTTGTGCCTCATTACCGTCAACGATAATGTTAAGACGCATTACTTCGTCTGTTATAGTTCTAGCCATTTTACTGATTTTCAGTGAAAATAACAAGAGCCAGCAAGGTATATAGTGACACAAAAAAAACCCGCATTAATGCGGGTTTCTTTTATATTATTTCTGAAAACATTTTTTCAGAATAGGGAAATGTTAAATGCAAATCGGTATTTACTAAACTACAAACTTTACCTTTTAATATCCATAAAGTTCCCTGTTCAATTTCATATCCTCCTATTTCAATTTCTTCTGTATTTCTAACATGAGTAATTGAATTTAAATATTTTATTAATTCTTCGAAACTAATTTCGTTATTAATATATGTACTAAAGTCAGAATAAAAAAATATTATTTTTTTTTTCGAAACATTTAAAATTACTTCATTTATTGTTAAAGTATCAATGTTTTCAAATAACCAAAAAATATCATTAGTAGAGATACTTTTGTTATTGTCTAGAATAAAAGTTAACTCTTTCATGCTAATAAGTTTCTAGAACATTAATAGTTTGTTTTAATGATTTTTTTAATTCTTCTTCTGGGTATTTGTTTAGAAAACTTGTTATTAATGTTATTCTACTAATATTTTCTTTCCATTGTAAACGATATTCCTTACTTTCAAATAAATCGTCATCTACATGATTTAAAAATACTTCGTTAAAAAACAAACAACTTTCTTTTAAACCATTTGGCGAAACTTGTTGGAGGTTTTTTAATATTTCAATAGTTAGATTTCTGATCGCATTCTTGCAATTTTCTTGTTCTGGGTTTAAATTTTCTTTGTTATGCATAATAAAAAAAATAAAAATAGCGGTGCTGCATAACAAAGTCATCAGAAGATGAAGTATTACCGGACATTACTGTTACCGGACACCGCTAATATTGTTAATATATTTTTTTCAGATTTTTGTAAAAGTATTCTGATTACTTTGTTATGCACTACAAATTTAAAATAAAAAAGAATAAAAAAAAATTTATTCTTTTTTATTTTAAAATTATTCTTTTAAATCACTAACAGTTGCTTGATAAACACCTAAATTTATATCTAAATCAGGAAGTCCTCCCGTTTTAAAACTATATTCTGGATAATGATTTATTAATGATGTTTGTGAGAATATTTCTCTTTCAGTAAGCTTTTTTATTATATTAAATTTACCTTTGTATTCTTTTTTAACATCAAGATTTAAAACTTTTTCATACGGCATATTAACAAAGAACTCGATATTTATAGATTGTCTTCCATAATTGTATCTAATACCAGAAGAGTAAAATTGCACTAGCACACTGTCTTTTTTCGTATTATGAATAGTTAAAATCTTATAATTTAATTCATTATATAACTGCTCTGAAATAATACTGTCCGCATATGGCTTAAATTTGTTTTGCACCTCCTTTAAAGCTATGTTATTAGCCTTGTAATCAACATTTTGGTTAATAAAGAAGTTGCTCAATAATTTATCTAAAGGAGATATTTCTTGTTCTTTATTATTACAACTGAATAAAGCTATACTAAATAGCAGTACTGAGATTTTTTTCTTCATTTAATTTTTTTATTAATTTTTGTTGTTTTTTAATCGTTTCCAGAGCTCTTAAATATTCTTGCCTTAGCTCCCTGTCGTCGAAAATTTCTTCATTAGAAAAAATATTAAAAAACTCTTGAAATACACTTACCGCATCCGATAATTCATTTTGGCTTTTTTTAAGACTCTGTAACATAATTTATAGTATTATAATAAAGTAAATATAATTAATGTTTTATTTTTTTAGAATTTTTAGAATTCATTTTTTATATTTTATCATTATTTAACATTTTTTCACGAACATTTTCTGTTAATCCAAACGATAATTCTTTTACCAGTTGGTTATACATTCCAAAAGCTATACGATTGTGAATTGGATGATTTCTTTTTTTAATCTTATTACCAGATTTAGTTGTTCTGAACTTCATGTCTACAAATCGGTGTTTCTTTAAATGGGTAACCTCTAACGTGGATTCTGTCACAGTAAAACCTCTTGATGCATACCAATCATTATTTTCGAACCCACGCGCTGCCATTTCTCTAGACTGTGTTGTTTCCCACTCCTTAGCTACTGCTTTTAAAGAGTGGGTAATGAATCGTTGTTTTGCTATATCACTCATAAATTAACAAAATTAGTGTCGAAATTTAAGGTAATCATCCAACCGTTACACTGTTCTTTTTTCCAAACGGGAGTAACATTAATACTATTTTCTGTAAGTTGTTTTAATATGTTACAAAAAGCTCCAGAGCCTTCTGATTTATCTTCTAAAAACTTTTGAATTAGTTTATACACACGCATTTGTGTACGCACAAATATTTGTTTGAATTGATCTCTATCGGTGTCGTTATAATTTGTTTTTTCTAAAACAAAAAATATTAAGTGATTAGTAAATTTAGAATTATCCTCACCACCAATGACCGTATGATCTGGACATACGGATACTAAAACGGATTGCCCCGTTTTAATTTTGTCTTTTAATATTTTAGAAAGTTCAGAATCATCGATAACCGAATCCTGATAATCAAAAATAGGATTTCCTTCTTCGTCTAGTAATTGCGCTTTAATTTCAGCGGAATACTCGTATAATCTGTTTAGAAATAACATTACTTGGTGTTTTTAGATTTCATAACTAATTCATTACGCTTTAACTCGTACATGCGTACAAGCATTACCCACATATTTGTTGCATCTACATCTTTTAAGGTGCCAAAAGCACCACTCTCGGCCATAGCAAAAGCAATGGAATCCATCCCGATACCTGGTAATGATGCAGCGCCAAACGTTTCGTTAGATTGTTCGTTAAGTTCAAAAATTATGGATAGATCAAGATTTTGACCGTTCCACAAAATCTCGGAGCTTACTAAATATTTTTGAAAGGAGGCAAACCAAAGGTAATTACCCCAAATAAAACCCATAGGAGCGTATTTTTTAAGCATTTTAGCCCGTTTTTCTGCCTTATGTGCATCGTACTTATCAATCTTAAAAAATGTTTTAGGCCGATACATTAAGGCTGATAACATGTAGAGTAAAAAAGTGTCTTGGGTAGCTTCGTAATCATTGAATAGCCTTACAGCTTCTCTGTACTCACCAAAAGTAAAATTGGTAAAAGAGTTTTCAGGTCCGTGAAGTTTGCGTATGGAAGGGCGGAAGGTAGGCACTTTGTTGTCGATATAATCCTGATAGATTACTAATCGACCAAAGTCGTCGGTTTCAAAAAACAAATCTAGTTTATCTGCTAACATTGCTATGTTACCAAATTTTTCGTCATCTCCGATCCCGAATGGAGCATGTTTTCTTTTCATGTTTAACAGAAAATATAACCCAGTGGTTTTTAGTTCTGTCAAATCTATTAAACCATGCATGTATTTATAAATTAATCCACACATGTTAATATATTGGTACTTATCGCACTCACCGAGGTGAGTGGGTAAGTACCTTTTTATTTTTTTTTCTGGTATATCAATCCTAAGCATCTTTTAAAACTAAATCAGGGGTTAATATTAAGCCTAACTCAATCATTTCATTACCAAATTCCGCTAATACTCTTTGATGAATTTCAGCATTATTTTTGATTTTACCTTTTATAAATTTAGATTTAGCATTTGCATTTGTAAACTTTTTAACCATTCTTAAAATTCTCCCTTTTAGAACAAATCTTTCAACAACAGTATCTCTTTCAATACTATGTATTTTAGTTGATGCAGATTCTAAAACTTTATTCGCCCATAATTTATTGAAATAAGGGATGAAACGTAAGTAGCTTAATACTTTGATTTTAGTTTGAATGTCCATGATGATTAACAATTAAAAAAGTTATCGCCTATATTGATATTAGGCATTAGGTTAATGGGTTCTATTTTTTTTGGAGGTGCGTTTTGCTCCTTTATTCTATTTAAATATTCTTCAATTAATTTTAGGAAACTTGCACTTTCTTTTTCGAATGCCATACGCGCCGCTTCTGTTTCCATTTTTAGTGTTGGTTTTGCTGCTTGCGCTGTCATTCTATCCGAAATTTGAAACTGGAGTATTCCTTCTGGAAAGAGTTGCACTGAGAGTCTTGTCATAGCCCAAGCTAATGCGTAGTTTACTGCCGCTGATTTAATAAGTGTAACTAATTCGTTATCGGGAACAAACACTTCTTCTTGACTTTCATCCAAAATATGTTGTTCATCATCCAATTGATTTTGGAATATTGTTTGATCTTCTGTTTCACCCTCTTGCTCTGAATCTTCATTATTACCTTCATCAAAAGGCAAAGGATATGTTTGAAGGTTGTTTTGAAAATAATCTTTATACGCTTGAAATACTTCATTGGTTAGCCGTGGTTTAATTTCTAATTCTTCGAATAACTTAAAAGATGGTTGAAGTTTATGCAGCACTAATCGAGACTCTATCATAAACACATCGTTAAAATCTTGCACTGTCGAAACAAAGTATTTTTTGGTTTTTTTAAAGTTATCCGAGTTTAACCAAGTATGTTTAACTAATATAAAATCTGTTTCCTCTAGATATTCCAATAAATCATCTAATGCGCGGTAAAATCTTTTTTCTAATGCTTTATTATCTCTATCCAACATCCACTCAAATGGTAGCTTTTCACCATCGTCTTGACGCATTTTACGCCCGTTGTTGGTATGTGCTAAATCATTGGAAGGAGAAAACTTTCTATAAGAATCGATAGCGATAGGACTACGCATATAGTACATAAACTCTATTTCGTTATCTTGCCAATCCTCGTATTCTTTATCGTAAATATCTTCTGCTATTTTAAAAACATCTTTACCCACTAATTTTATTAAATCCATGGTTGACGTTCTGATATCAGCTTGCAAGCTTCGGATATTTAAGTCGGTATCTATAAAACCTAAAAATGATTTTAGATTTATATCCTCATGATCTGACTCTCTAAATAGTATTTTCATTTTAGACTTTATTGATTAATCTATCTTTTGGACTTACATCTTGTTCTTTTTCTGCAACTTGATGAAAGAATCCTATTTTAATATTAGCCTTAGGGAAATTAACTTTTAAAGCTATGTTTATGGCTTTTGTTACAATCATTTCAGGAATGTCTACTCCAGTAGCTAAGTAGTTTTTCAGCGCGTAAATTTGCTCTGAACCCGAATCGGATTTACCTGTTTCTGACACATTACCTAAAGCGGCATGTAAACCTATTCCTGAACTTAAGGCATGATCTGCTCTTTGTGATATTTTGATTTGAGCTTCAACAAAATCTTTTACATTTTGGTCGATAACTTTAATCTCCCAACCGTGCTCAATTAAATTTGTCCCTTCGACTGTGAAGTTTTTAGTAGTGTGCAGGTATTTACCTGTATTTTCTTCACCACTTAATACTACCGCCATTTTACGCAAGAACTCATTTTGATAATCAATCAACATTTGTTCTTTGTACTCTTTGCCTAGTTTGGTACAATTATCCTTAATTAAATTTCTTTTTGCATCCCAAAATGCCTCGGGTGAAATGATGTGATATTTTAAGTTCATTGAGTTTTTACTCAATGCTCTAAAGATTAAAGGAACAGAGGTACTTCTTTTTAACCATTCGAGCGATCCGTATATATCTGGTATGGTATAATAGTCGGTGCAGAATGTATATGTATTTGAATATATGGCGTATGTTTTATCTAATGCCATACCTCGCTCAAATAAAGGATATGCTTTTAAGGTGTTATCTACCGAATTGTCACCAAATGGATAGTCTGATTGTATTAAGTGAGTTGGCTTTAACGTATTAAGTTCTGCTTTTGAAGCTAATCGACCTTTACTTATATACACATGCTCTAGTCTAGCTATTTTATTAAACCCAGTGTTAGGATGTAACTTAGTCATATGACTTTGCATAACACCGTAATCTGTAGCACATTTAAGTAGGTAATTTTCATAATCCCATGAGTCCAACCAATCAACAATCTCTGATGGCAACTTACTGTTGTCTATCCAGTTTTTAACCACAACATTATCTACAATTGTTTCAGTGTATGGTTTAGGACCTAATCCCCAAAGCAATTGTGTTTTCTTAGTAAGTAATCCTGGTGCTATATAGTTTCTTATCATTACATCCCTAATTTCTTCCGGTAAATCATCATTGTTACCATAAGGATGTACTTTGAAACCACCAATTAACATGTAATTGTTATTAAAGTTCAATGGGCTTGAATCTTCTCTCTCACGATATAAATCGCGGGGCATGTTATTGATTGAATAGGTAAAGGCTACTTGACCTGTATCTACGATAGCATCATTACCAACATACTCTATATTCATAATTTCTCTTTGATTTTAATTTCATTTAGATTGAATAATAAAGAAGCATTAAACCAACGATTATCACCCTCTGCATTGTAACCTATTAATTGGTTGGCTTTAGTTGATTGATTCTTTTTAAGACCTTTTCTAAGTTGAACATTATGCACAGTTTTAAATCCGTTGGACTCTCCCGTCTTCATATTGTATGTTAAGAATGTTATCGAGAATGGGACACCAATATTAGTAAGCTCTCTCATTTTCTTTAAGGCTTTTAAAACCGTAAGTGTTGTTACTGTATCCATGTGGTAATTACCTTCTATTATTACTATACAAGGTTACTTATTTATTACTGTTTACCTTGTGACACAAGTATTTATAAGGGTCAAACTATCTTTTAATACTTTAATACATTTATATGTTGTTGCCTTTTGCAATCATATTTCTTTTAAATCACAATTGAGGTAACGAGGTTTCGGATTCTGAGCGGGACGGGGTTTGAAAACAGACAAAAACCCTTTCATAATTAATAGAAAGGGTTTTTTTGTTGATTTTCAACGCTTTATGTTTTTACGTTTTTAATTTGAAGTGTAATTTTTAAATTGTTTTATAATGTAGTATTTCTTATTTAGAATCACTTTAAACAATTGATTTTCAATAAATTAATCTATTTTTTTAGCCTTTAAATTTTCGTATTTTAAAGATTTTTCTTATATTTATGTAAGAATTAAAACAATTAAGTATAACAAAAAACCCCTAGCGGGTCGAAACGCTAAGGGTTGAATTAAAACAATTAAAAGCCTAATGATAACAAGAACTTTTAATCAGGTGCAATTTAATGAATTAAAATTAAGTGAACAAGTAGAAAAAATTTTATTTGATTTCGGTTACTCTCACATTTTCAATTTAGCGGACTTTAAACAATTTAAAAAAGTTTGTAAGGATGAATTTAATCAAGCTTACGCCATAGCAAGATTATTTATACAAGAAAATGACGACCAAGTAAGCGACTATTCAGAATATATCTACTAACTAATTTATTAAATGCCATGCAAAAAATTTACACCCCAGAAATTAAGATTTCGGTATCTTTTGACAAGAATGTAAAGAAATCAGAACTTTACAAAATCACTTCAAGCGAAACAGCTTACAATTTATTTATTAAAATTTTTGATGCGGATTTATTCCACTGGAGAGAGGAATTTATTTTATTATGCCTTAACCAATCAAACAAAGTTTTAGGATATTATAAAATTTCTTCGGGAGGTATGACTGCAACCGTAGTAGATGTTAGAATGATTTTAACCACTGCATTAAATTGTTGCGCTACTTCTATACTAATTGCGCACAACCACCCAAGCGGTAACCTACTACCAAGTGAAGCAGACAAACAAGTAACAAAAAAAATAAAAGAGGCTTCTAAATTATTAGATATTCAATTACTTGACCATTTAATAATAACAGATGAAAGCTTTTTCTCATTTGCTGACGAAGGGTTATTATGATTTATATATCAAGATATAACCCCAAAAAACCAATAAATAAAAATTCGTTTTACATCCAATCTCACGGATATAACGCAGGGCGACCGCTCAGAAACCCAATACCAAACTCTTGGGAAGTAACAACTAACATTACATACGCTTATGAAATTTGTTACATTCTTTTTCATTCCCAAGAGTTAAAAGTAAATATTATTGGTTCAGTAATCCCTTATTTAAGATTAAGCGATTATAAAAAATTACTCCTTCCGCTACTACAAAAAAACAATTCTAATCAAGATTTAATAATTGAAAAATACAAAGCTTTACAAGCTATCGAGAAGATGCAAGAAACTATAAAACAAAAGCAACTTTTATTTAGCAAAATGCAAGTTTCTTTATGTAGAGCAGTATTAGCAGAGATATACTAAAATAAGCCCTAAAAAGGGCTTATTTTTTTTTCCGCACTGCGTGCGGGCGTAAAGGTTAAACTTTTTAATAACTCCATTTTTTTTATGGAAGTTAAAAAGTTTGCGTTTTTTTTATTTACCCAATAACACTAGGGGTTGTAAAGGTAGAAACTCCGTTTGATTTTGTGTGTTGGGTAAATGCTTTTCGGTAGATAAAGTATTTAAATGCATCCGAGTAATTGGTTGAATACATTGGTCTTAAGTGCAGAGCCAAAGACTCAGACGATTTATCTTTATGTATGGTTCGAGTACCGTTTCGGTCTGTTTTAACCTTTATTTTTGTAAGCTCTAAAGAACTTTTTAAATGCTTACACTGAAACTTATCAATTAACAATTTAGGAAGCTCTGTGTTAGTACCAAGCATTAAGGTCTTACAAAAATTATATTCCTGCTCTTGGTAAATGGTACCCTGATTTAAAGACATCAAATTTACCGTCCAACCGGTAGCGTTTCCAAAACTATACTCAATTGCATTTTTAACATCGTTAGCCCAGTCGCGTTTGGTTTGCGAATTCTGATTTCCTGATCTATCATAATACAAATTTAAGACTTTGCGCTTATGATGCTTAAAGAAGTTACGAAACTTCTGTGCCATTTGCACCTCATTTTCGGGAGCTAACGTATGTAATTCTTTTAAAATATAAATGTAATTACCTCTTAACTGCCCCAAAACCATACTACTCATATCTCCAAAATCCATACCTGCATCAATCTCTGCATTATGATCTATGTATTTTAAAGCTAAAGACGTTTCCTCAATTTCATCCGTAAGTAAAAATTTATCATAATAACCAGGAATAACACCATCATCAAAAAAATGATGATCTCCAAGGTTAATATAAAATTTTTCCCCTTTTTTAATATTTACTTTTAAAGATAAAATAGCTGACTTAAACTCCTCAACTCCTAAAGCTTTTAGGGAGTCACTAAAATAACCTTCGGTTAATATATCCACGTTTACAAACGAGGAAACCATGTAAAAAAATGTCAAGTCCTTGCGCACACGTACCCAATGTTGTTGCCATTTAACCAATTGCTTTTTTAACTTATCAATTTTGGCAAAATCCCCAACTTGTTTACACGACAATATTTCTCTTCGAATATCATTTAAAACCAAGCCAACTTGCAGCGCAAGTTCCACTTGTTCCTTATTCATATTCTTTTCATTCTGTAAAATCCAATCATCGTCACCGTCTAAAATATTCGGGATATCCGTTGTAAACGTTTTACCACGATAAAAAACAGAGTGCCCAAATTGCACGTATTCACCACGTAGGGCAGGAGTAAGTTTTTTAAGCTTATCAAACTTTAGCACTCTGGATTCGTCACCGTACATGTGTTGATACGAACCACCGGCTAAACCACTGGGCTGATCTAATGAACCCATGTTAAAAAAACAGCCATTGTATATGGATATCGTATGTTTATACGATTCAATAGGTTTATAAGGTAATTTAAAATGATTTGGCGGTCGTGTATCTGTAACATAGTGCACGCCATTTTTCCAACCCTTACGGTTCCAACCTTCAAGTAGCGTAGGGATAATATTTTTTAATGCGTTTTGATACGTGTCTGATACAATAACCTGCATACTCCTTGGCATATCTCTACTTATCACCATACTGCGCTCTGCAATAATATCTGATGTTTTAGCCGTTGCACGTCCACCAACAAAATACAAATCTTTTGGCGCAGTCAAATCAATAACCATTTTAATCCATGAGGCAAAGCGTGCTTCAACATCATTAGTATTAAGACTTACGTGGGTCCTCCTGCTCATTTGGAAATACTTTAATTGGTAATATTTGCGCCTCGCGCTTAATTTGTTGCTTCTCTTTTTCAGTTAAATCAGGTACAGATTCAATAATCTGTTCTAACTTCCTACGGTCTACCATTGGTAACCCTAACATTTCAGCATCTGCGGTATAAACCACAAATGGCGCTCTAAATACATCTTCCGGTAATTCTTGCTCGTCTGGTTCGTCAAGACCTCTAATTTTAGATGCATCCAATAACATCTTAACAACCTTTTGAGCGTCTGATACATCTTGAACCGTTTGCATGCTAAAGTTTATCATCTTTTCAGCTTTTTCAGCATAAATATTACGCCATGCTTTTTTACTGATCTTGCTATCACAATAAAAATATTGCATAGCTTCATCATAAACCGCATTAGCTTTGTATCTAGACAAATCTTTAGCTACCATTAAATGTTTAACAACAGCTTCTTTGGTTGCGTATTTATCTATGCGCAAATACATACCTCTAACCATATCCAATAAATCTAGATATTCAACTATATGCGCAGGAGCGTTTTTAGGATTCCCATTCTCCATAAAGTCGTAAATATCTTGTAAGTCTACATCATATATTGTCATGGCCAAAAAGTACTTGGTTACGTATGTTTGCTATTTTGTTTTGTTGGCTTTCTTTAAAAAATACCTGAGCTGCAGTAATATTTCCGCTTTTTGCTAATTCTAATTGTTTTTGATTAATCAAAAATTCAGAGGTAAGTTGTCCTTTATCATAAGCCATACGCACGTCTGAATCTTTGTTATACCAAAGCTTCATGAATTGTTGCTTATCCACATCCAAATATTTAGCTATTTTTTCGGGAGAATAATTAACAGCCGCTAAATCTTCTATCTGTACAAGTTCCTCGTCCGAGAAAACTAAGCGTACACTATCGTTTTTTATGATTTGCATAAACTAAAAGCATTAAAGCAAGCAACCATATACAAAAAGCAATAAAGTTGTTATACGGCTTGTTTTTATGCATCGAGTTTAAAACCCCAACGGCAAAAAACAAAACATATAAAAACAATCCGGTATATAAAGCGTGCTTATTCATATTTTTTAAGTTTGGTTTCTGTAAATAGTTTTAGTCGGAAATCAAATAAACCTTTATCATTCGCAAATAAATATTGCTCATATTGCGCATTCTCAGAAAAGTTACCAGAACCTTCCACTACGTAAAAATCCTCATGTGTTTGCATCAAAGTAACTTTAGCATGTACCCAAGCATATTTTACAGTAAAGTTGGGTCTTGAATGTACCAATGCCATTAATCGGTCTACCGTTACAGGATTCATTTTAATCATAGAATCACTGATTAGGATTTCTACTTCTTCAACCAATCCTTTGTCGTGTAATTCTATAAATGCATCTACCGTTTTTTTACTAATAGAGTAGGTGGCTGCATATAATTTTTTTATTGGTGTAAGGCGCGCTACAAAAGGAATAAATGTAAAGGCGTTAAATTGAGAATCACTTTGTAAAAAAAAGAATTCGCCAACAGTTGGTATTCTAACTAAGTCTTGCAAGCTGTTAAGCTTTTCAAAATGCTTTACTAAATACTTTGCCACATAAGGCGTGTCTGCTTGTGCGAATTCTTCTTTACTGTTTTTTGCCTGTAATTCTTTAATATTAAAGTATTTACTCATTGATGCCTAGACGCTTGTTTACTAAACTTAACTTTGATTTACGTTTTGATACAGCTTCGTTAATTTTAACAATAACCTTTTCATCTTGAGCAGCTTCGGCTTTTTCTAATTTCTTTTTATTGTCTGAAAAATATTTTACAGTAGCATTTTTGAACTTAATTAATTCGTCAGTAGTCATTTCTTCTACCTCTCGTTGCATTTGCAATTGAAAGAAAATAGGATGCTCACCTAACAACTCGTTAAACTCTAAGTAATGATCTAACTCTTTAGTGATAGCTTCATTTTTAGCATAGTTCTCGTCTGCTTGTTTTGCTAACTCATTTAAGTCCACATCTTCTGGTTTAACACTTCCATCTTGAACTAATTCAATTTGTGCGCGGGCAGCCGTATAATTTTGCCAAGCCGTTATTTTATCTGCCACTAATATTTTTAATTCTGCAGGACAATCCTCTGATTTTAAAAATGGATATTTTTCTCTTAATGAGTATTGACCTTCTTGGTCAATTATACTTTCTACTCCTAAAACTTGATTATCTAAGTTTTTTACGTTTAAAGCATGATCCAAATCTCCTGTAGTTACACCCAGTTGTTCGCCAACTAATTTTAAAGCACCTGCAGCTTCATCCGCTGTTAACAATCCATTATCAGTATTTTGTTTAGCCTCGGTTTGTTGGTTATAAACAAACTCGTGTACCTCACGCTCTTTAATATTATACGCTTTCATTAAGTCGTATTCTAATGATTTTAGCGTTTCATCCTTACAGCCCAGTACGTTGTACGATCGTTCGGCACTTGGGTTTTTCATGGGTGCATCACGATACAAGGCAAAGCCTTTTTTAAAGCGTTCGAACTTGTCTCCCGATTTATCAGCTAAAAATGCTATTACTTCATTTCTCATAATTTTAGTTGTTTTTTAAAGTATAAATATGGTAATTACCTGTAAATAAGATTGTGACACAAAAAAAAGCGGTGTTCATAAACACCGCTTTTTATTATATTATTTATACAAAAAACCTAGAATCTAGACTTTTCTATAAAATAAGTATTGTTTCCAGAAACAAATACTTCAACGTTTAAGTTTGCACCTTCTAACGCAACCCAATCCGATTGTAGGATAAAGGCGTAATTATCTGTACCCGAAGTAATTGTTGCAGGTGCAGCACCTCCTTGACCAATTAAAGTAATCATCGTTCCGTGAACAAATTCATTACCTACAACTGTTAACTCGTCTGTTTCTGCCAATGCAGGTACTTTTAAAATTGCACCTAAAGCTTCGGTAAAGTTAACAGCCGCCACGTTAGCAATTGTATTTGGTTGTCTGAAAATTACTACTCCTGTATAGTGACCAGGAACGTAACCTGCTTTAGCAGACTGCTCAAAAGTAATAACATGCTTACGCGCATCATTATCGTCTTGAAGAGAAGCTTTTAACTGCATAGGAGCACATTTTGTACCGTACACTTTTCTAAATTTATCTGTACATGATCCTATAACAATGATACAATTTCTACCGGTCCAGTTCTGAATAAATTCTGCAATTTCTAAATCGTTACCCGGATGTTCACCTTCTACTTTTTGTTTAAAAGAAACGGCATCTTCGTCACCTTCTGGTTCATAAGATGTTTTGGTTTTACTTGGCGTCATGTAAAACTCAATAGGATATGTACCTGGTTTGCAAATAATATTGTTTGTAATTAGTACATTTTTAGAATCACGCATTGGGTGTACTAAAATATCATCTACATCATAGATTGCAATATTTGGTTCTTTTGGTGCAGCTGCTCCTGGCGAGCTACCTTGTGCTTTACGAACACTTGTTTTTACATACGTCATACTATATATGGGTATTTAATTTTACAAATTAGTTTTTAAAATCACCCCACATTTGCGGGGTGATTATATGTTTAGGCTTGGATGTTACGTTTAGTTTCAATCCACTTACCACCAACTGATGTTAAGTTTACGTAAGAACCTGCATTGGCTAAAGTAGCATTAGAAGTTACTTGTACATTACCTGTAGTACTTAAGGTAACATTAGGACCAACTATCTTAATCGTTTTACCTTCAACACCGTTTATAATGTTGGTAATAGCGATTGATGAACCCGTATCGTTTTTAAATTCAACTCCGTCATTAGCATCAACCGTTCCAGATGTGATTAAACCTGCATCTGCCGACACAACTTCTGGAGCTGTGGTACGTGCTAATTCCATATACGTACCATCCTCTTTAACAAACACAGTTAACTCTCCACCCGATTTTAAATTAAAGTTTGAATTAATACCCGTAGCAGTAGTAATGTTTACGTTGTTTACTATAGCTGTATTACCTACAATTTTAATTACTTGTCCTTTACCACCACCGGTAAACTTAGTAATTGCAGTTGTAATACCTGAGTCAGCCACCATACGTGTAAAGTGTAAATCTAACTCTCCGTCTGTATTTTCGTAAAATGGAGCAGAAATTACTTTAGGGAAAATTGGCACATTGTTAGACCAAACTGTTTGCACTTGGAATTCTAACGGATCACCTTCTTTAATTTTAGTACCAATAGTTATAAAACGAATACCTAATTTATAATCCGCCCAGATATAAACTGTACGTAATAAGTATTCAAATTTGTAAAGTGATTTTTCAGCCGGAACATTTTCTAAAATTTCAATGTTATCATCAAACGTAATGAACATGAAATCAGAACCTTCTAAATCAACTAATTCTTGAAACTTAATATTTGCATAATCCTTAGGATGTGTTGGATATCCCTCGTAGTTGTTATACAATCCGTGTAAACGCTCATACTCACGTTTGTATGTTCTTAACCATTCTGTAGACAAATAAAATACAATTCCGTTTTGTGTACGTAATTCCTCAGGTAATCGTTTAATCATGTTATCTACATAATCCACAAAACCTGCTGCCGTTGGCGCACCTAAATCAAACGGACGGTATTTTTTATTTACATCCCTAGCTTGTTGTGCTAAGTATAATAAACCGTTTTGGCGGTTAATAAATCTACCTGCTTTTTTAGCATCCTCAGGCGTTTTAACATAAACCCCTTTAATTGAAGCTATACGATCTTCAACACGAGCTTTTTTATCTAATTCTGATAATAAAAAGCGTACAAAGTTCATTTTATAAGGTTGAGAACCTTCTTTGTTCATTAAAGAATTCAACCAAGAAGTCTCAATTTGTTGTAAGAAGTACCCAACAAATTCAATATCAATTTGTACTGGATAAATTTTACCTGTTTCCGCTTCAATCTTTTGTTTGTTTTTAGGTAACCAAGGTAGTTTACGACCTTGTGATACTTCTGCGGTAACAATAGTTCCTGTTGCTACTTGGTCGTCTACTTTAGTACGTTTACCCCAAAACTCAGGTAATCCAAATTTATCGAATTGTAAAGACTTAATTTCTTCTGGATTTTCACGGAAATATAATTCCATGTCACCATTAAGTTTTTCAATAGTTGTCGCATTTGTAAAATCTGTAGCAGCCGTTGTTAATCCTGCGGCACGCATGTTCCAATTACGACCTTCAAAAGCGTCTATTTCTAAACCGCTCGAAAATAAATGTGTTTTTGAATGTTTAATCACAGCTTCAGCTCCTTTTTGGATTATTGCTTCAGGACTATCTCCAGCCGCTTTTTGAAGCAATTCGTTAATCATCGTTTTTTGATCTTTAAGTAAAGTGTTTACTTGAGCCAAAACATCCGTAGCATGAGCATTTCCATCATTAGATTCAGTATTTAGATTTTTTAAATCTAAACTATGCTCTTTAACTAAAGCATCAAGTTCGTCTTGAATAGCTTTTAAATCGGTTGAGTTTGCACTTAAATCCTTTAACTCAATGTTGATCGCGTCAATAACTTGATTTGTCATTTCTGGACCAAGTTCTTTCTCAATCAATTTTCGTTGATCCTCAGAAAGACTTAACTCTTTGGATGTAGCATCCATAGGCAGCTCCTCTAGGCTAAGCTTGCCTTTTAAAAACGCAATGGTTTTTTCTAGAAATTTTACCTTCATGTTTGTTATAAAAATTAAAAATTAGATTCTGTTTCTGAATGATTGCATTTCTGCCATTAATCTGATTTCATCAAATATTTCAGCATCGGTTTTAATACCGTCAATCATTCCGTACCTTAATGCAGTTTCCGCATCAAAGGTTTTACCGGTAAGTACACCAACTTCTTCTACCAAATCTGGTCTAGCTGCACGTACTGCATTCTGAAACTTTTGTGCTAACGGGCTTAGCATTTCCGCTTTTATCAAGTCGTAATTACCTTCTAATGCCAAGCGAAAAGCCTCGTTTTTGTGCTTGGATTCGTCAGGATATATTTCGTGAAACTTATATCCTAATTTTTCCAAATACTCTTTATTATCATAAAAAGTACTTACCACACCAACAGAGCCAAATTGCGCACTTACATTATTGTTTGCGTAAAAACGATCGCCTAACTCTAAACCGCCCCAATAGTTTAAACTACACGCTTGGTCTGCGCTTACTATTACCGGTTTTGTTTTTTGTGCTCTAAAGGATTGGAAAACACCAACACCTCCAACACTACCACCCGGACCATCGTTATTTAATTTGGTTCCAATAATATTGGGGTGACGTTGTGCTTGTAACAAAGCTGCAACAATATCGTCTGCTCCGTAGTGACACCAACCGCCATACTTCATTAAAGGTCCAATCATATCAACCTGAGCAATTGAACCTGGAGGAATATCGGTTAATCTTCCTTTTTCGTCCCGCTCTACAAATCGATTGTTTTTATCTACGACATTAAGTATTAATTGAGGAGTAGGGGCTTGGTTTACCGCTTGCAGTTTTTCTTCTCCCATAATTAAATTATAAACAATAGGAGCGTAGGCTTTAATTCCTTCAAAGGTCATTAACCATTCCCCTCGAAGAATATCCATTAATTGATGGTTTACTCTCATACATCAAAAATTTTTACAATCCGTTTAAAATAATAAAGCGGAATAATTAGTAGCAAAAGCAACCACCACCAACTCCAATAAGACTTTTGCACACTCTTGGAGTTTTGTACAATTTCTGTTTTAGTTTTGGTTTTTTCTTCCGCATTTTGCTCCGTAACGGCTGCTGATTTTGTTTCTTGATTCCCGAGGGTCTGCGCCTGAATTTCTTCGGTGGTGCTATAAAGCTGTGCACGGCCTTTTCCGCTTATCTTGGTTTGGGTAAAGGAACCATCTGCAAATGTTTGGGTCACGGTTAGTGTATCTGTAGCAGACCCTTCATAAGAAATCAATTGATTTTGAATATTAGACTTTATATAGTCTTGAATATTTGATTGCGTTGTAGTTGTTGATTGATGTGTAGTTAACAAAGAACTTGTTGCCTCTGTACTTACTTCTTCAACCGTTGTGTTTTTTACTTTGGTAACACTTCCGCAGGAGGCATGCATCATCCCGATGCATAATCCAATAAGTAATATTCTTGGCTTCATTACATTAAATCTTCGAATTTGCCGATAATTTTTGCGTACTCTTTCGCCAATTGATCCATGCCACACAAAAATTTATCTAAATCGGATTTATTAGAAATAAAAAACATTTCCATTAAACATACCGTACCTTGTTTGTTTAATATACCAATGGTACCACGCGCAGACTGCTCGGGTGTTTTAACCCCACGGTTAGTAATCCCTAAAATAGTTGCGGTAACCTCGCACAATTGCTTAGCCATTTCTTTAGAATTTGCGGTAGCCTTATTGGCAATAAAAGCTTCTACACCGCTTGCTTTTTGATTAGCTGATGCATTGGCATGAAAATCCACTACTACGGATGCCGCTCCTGGTTTAATTCTGCCTTGGTATTGGGAATTAGTTTCGTGATCTTTATCCGGAATAACTTTGTAGCCTTTTTGGTTTAGATAAAGAATTACTTTGTTTCTAAAAGCTTTCATTAAGTCAGCCTCTTTGTAGCCATGATAAACGGCTCCTGGGTCTAGGTCATGATGTCCTGCGGACGGAAAAATAGTTTCTTGTGCCATTATTTATAGATTATGATATTTAAAGAATCTCTTTCCATATTTTGCTCTAGCACAGCGATTACATTATTAATATTTCTTTCCTTATCTGCAATTATTTTTTTTTGTTCTACTACTTTTTTTGGAGGATCATCCTCTGGGAGAATAGGTACAAAAAAAACAATGCCAATAAATACAGTTGCTAGTAAACTAAGAAGTGTTTTCATGGGCTAACTTTTTACTTGTTTAACTTTGTTTTGTTTTTTTTGAATAAGCATTTCAAGTAGCGTATTAAACTTATCCGTATAATACTCCAGTTGCTTGGTATACTTTTCGCTCTCATTAACCCTATCCATATTAACAGCATCAATTCTAGCGGTAAGAGCAGCAATATTTTCTCTATGTTTTGCATCGTTATAGTAGAATAGGGTTAATACTAAGGCTAACAAAAAAATATAATTGAACTGGATGCGCTTGATTGGCGCAAGCCTGAAATACCAATCAAAAAAATTAGGAATTGCCTTTAGATATTCAATAATTTTCATTTTGTTTAGCTTTGATTCAAAACTACTTTAAACAAAAAAAAATAGCTGTGACGCTATTTTTTAAGTGTTTAATATGGTATTTGATTTTTTGTTTTGAAAACGACTTAAGCAGCCCTTTTCTTTTTCTCGGTAATACAAGCGTCTTAGAGTGTCGTTGCAATAACCTACTTCTAATAAATCGTATTTTTCTATCCATTTATCAATGGCATATACAATAACGCTATCGGTATTATTATCTACACAACCATCGATATAATTTACGAATGCCATGCGAAACATATCTTCAAAAATATCATTGATATCGTTATTTATATGTTCGGGCAAACGTAATAAACAATTACCGGCTTTATTTTTTTTATAAACCGCACCTTTGTATTTATCAGGATCATTTGGGGTAATCTCTAATACAAGATTTAAAGATTCAAAATCCATGGGGGCCTGCACTTGTTCTAAAAACAATTTAATAAGTTTCCCCATAGAAGATACAAAAGGCGAAAACACCACTGCTTTTACTTTTCTATTCCCCATAATTATTGCGTTTCCTTTACTTTCTGTAAAAAAAAACGGTACCAAATGCATTCTGATTTTTAAAGGTGCTAGTTCCATGAGTTGATTTTTTATTTATTAATTTTTTTTTTAATTGATTCTCCTATAAAATGAGCTGTAATAGGAACAATACCTATCCATTCTGCAAAGAACAAACTGAACCAATTGAATATAAAATAACCTAGTAAAGCAGATAAAATAATCAAAGCCATTACTATTTTAATAGGTCGTTGTTTTATACTAGATACTATTACCATTACCAACATACTACCAATAAAAAAAAGAGCTGCGAACATATAATGTAGTACAGGAAAATCTAAATGCGGTGTTAGTGCTACACCAATTAAGCTGATCCCTAGAATGATGTTATACCATTTAGGCCTGTTGATTACTCCGTTGTAAATAAATAAAGCTCCAGCTAATGTTAAAAGCGCAACAAAAACATTGGCAACGCTAGAATAAGCGTAATCGCTTATACTTGGTCTAATTTCCATTGATGACCAAATTAATATTAATGGTTGAAAATACAATAGTCCTGCCATTATAAGTTCGAGTTTTTTAATTCGTAGTTCCATAATTATTAATGTTGACTAGCTCTGTTAAAGAATTCATTTAAGTTTTGTTTTGAACCTAATAGTTTTATTCCTACTCCCTGCATTAACGGGTCTTTGCGTGAAAAGGTAATAGACTCGTTCCAAGCATTTTTTACAATGATTTTTGAAATACGTTCATCTTCTGTAGTTTTAGGCATAGCTTCAATATAATTATCTACTTCCGAAAGCTCTCTGCCATCCAATTGCCATTGGAGCCTTAACTGCCTGCGTGATATTTCTTCTGCAAAAAACTGATCGTTATATGTTTCAATTTCATCGGCAGTTGCGCCTTCAATATACTTGCCACCTTCTAATTTTGGCTTTAAAAATCCAAGATCAGAATCGTAATTTATTTCAGTTCTATCTAGCGTATCATAAAAATTTTTATTCGATTGATACCCTTCATAAGTTACTGTCGTAACGTAGAAATTATTCTTTAATAATGTTATCATAATACTTCTTCAAAATGAACTGTTAATACTCCATAAGTACCAGTAATTGCTATGTCAGATTTAAACCCTAACTTTATTCCCTTATTACTATCGATTACTGAATTGTAATCTACAATATCTGATATTCCTTGTCCTCCATCTAATAATCTAAATTTATAAATAGGTGTAAGTCTTGATCCTGAAAGTCCGCTACTCTTATAAATTCCGCAATTAACATTTTGCCCTGAACCACCATAATTACCACTTACGCCAATTACTTTGCATTTATAAGGCGTTATTATTTCTGAGGAACCTTGTAACGTCGTTACTAGATCTAAATCAGTAAAAGAGGTGACAGAGTTGAATGTCCAAGATGTCCATTTGCAATGAACAAAGTTGACGTTTGCGGCTGAAATAGATAATGACAGGTTGTAGAAGTGTAAATCGAACGTACGTTTAGCAGCTACACTCATATTCGAGCTTAAATAGTTCAGTTTATTCTCGCTCCAATAAAAGGTTAAAGTCTCGTTTGGTTGTACCGTATAATTTGTGTTTGTAGGAAACACAAATGGCTGATGTATGTTAACACCGCTTGCGTTATGAGGAATAACAAATTCTGTGTTTTTTTTATTGGTAATGTAAAATAACTTGCCAGGATAATTATTAGAAATCTCAGATAAATACAAAGATTTTAAATCACTTGCATTATGAATACGAAAGTGCGCAGCATTACTATTTACACTTAAATTTGGCAAACTTCCAACATTATATATATCAATTATTGAAGATTCACTTTTATCCTTAAAATTATCCCCAATAATAGGCTCTTGCCAATTGCCATAACTACTTTCGTACACGGGTAGTGCTGTTAAGCGTACACAATTAGCGGGTAGGGTAGGCTCGTATGGAGATTGAGATAAAGGCACTTCTTGCCCATTATTCATAAGAATTTCGTTTTGTGCGTTGGCATAAAACAAAACCATACGCCAATATCCTGCTTGGGAGTATTGAACTGCATGCATTATGATTTGCTCATTGCTATAATATTCTCCCAAAATCTTCCAAACCCAGAGTGGCTGAAAGGTAAATACTTGCCCGTTACGTATTAGCCCTGTATTTTGTATTAATTGATTTCCGCCAATATTGGCAAATAATTCATTAATGCCGTCACGCATTTTATTAATTTCCTCGGCTGTTAAATAAGTGTTCTCCCCGAACTGTCGCATTAATGCTAACAGTTCTGGAGAGTTTACCTTGTCATCGAAAAGTATAGGAAGATTGTTCATTCTTAAAAATTTAAAGTCAATGGTAATTGTGCGGGTAAACCAAAATTTAAAGGTAAAGTAGGTGTGTAACCGCTTGGGAAAATACTTGTATTTTGGAGCGTACACTCAAATAATTGTGCGTTAGCTTCTATTTTAACCTTGGGTTTTGCTTTTTGGTAGTAATCGTTACGGCCTATAAGTATTTGCGAATTGTTACTGAGTACTACTTTTAAAAATTTAATGTTTTTAAACAGTGCCATACGTTCGGCCCGATATTGATCGCCATTACGCACCGTGAACTTTACAGTTTGTTGATACGATGTCCCTGCATTGGACTCTTTGCTTACTTCATTAAATTCTATTGCTGCAATATTTATAACTAGTTTAAAGAACTCGGCATCTGTAGTAATAGTATTGTAAAACTCTTGCCAATTTTCAATACCAGAAGCTACAGCCTCGCCATTAAAAGAAATTTCGAGTCCGCAAATATTAACATTAGATTTTACTCGGTTTAAAAGCCGTTGCATAAGTACTTGATTTATTGTGACATAAATATACAAATGTTATACATAATGGTAAAATTTTAGGAGTAAAAGTTTTATGTTTTAGTAAAACTTTTAAAAAACTCACTATTTTTCTGTAATTCTGTAATTTGTTATTTTAACCTTATATAAAGTACTGATTTACAAAGGTTTGTAAATTACTTAGATTTTGTAATTTGATTAGATGAAGATTTTTAAAAACTGTAATCTATTATTTAATTACTATTTTTTTTGTAATTGTAATTACTAATTACAAAGTAAACTGTAATTAATATTACTAGTAAAAACACGGCTTTTGGCAGATAATTACCAAATTACAATTTTTTTTAGGTTTATAATAGTTGTGGGGTAAGGGGAGTAAAAACGCACATGACACACCTGCGTTGCCTACCGTGCAAGCTATATGGGTTTACGGGGTCTATTTTCTTTATAAAGGAATAGCCACCCTATCGGGTGGCTATGTTTTTTATTACGCATTCAATTAAAAATTGAATGCTTATGTTGGAGTGGTGAAATTACTTTGAGTAGCTTAGAACTAAAATTTCGTAAAGATTTACTACTGCGTTTTCGTATCTGGTCTTTGCTGATGAATTAGAATAAGCCATTGCGTTTTTAAAGCTAAATATTTTCGCCATTTTGGCATCGGTTAAATTTAGTTCTTTCTTTATTTCTAGGAAGTCTTTCATTTTAATTCATTCTAAAGTTGTCTGTATTGCCTTCAAAATCTGCCTGCTGGTCTTGCCAAATAATGTATGCTTTGTACCACTTCCATGCCTTGGTAATGTGTAATCTTATTGTCTGAATATTATCATCAATTTCATCTTCTGTGATATCGTAAAAATCAACCACTTTAAGCATGTATTTCTCTGTAATCCCATCAGAATTCACAAACGAAAACAAATCAAATACATCATCTAATTTATAATACAATTCGCTTTGATGTTCGTAAGTAATTACCTGTATTAACATGCGATGAGTGATTGTTTGTAAAATATATACTGGTCTGTTACTGTCCAATTGCGGGTTTTCGCATAATAAAAATCTATCCATAGTATTTTGTATAAGAAAACCCCAATTAAGGGGTTTGTTAGTTTATAAAGAATCGATCCATTCAATTACTTCATCTTCAATTTGCGTATCAATTAATTCGTATAATGCTACATACTTTGCTTCTGTATCTTCGATATCCATTGCAGCATCATAACCAGGCATAAAATTAGTAGTAGCTTTAAAAGTCTTGTACTCTCCTTCGTAGCACAATTCTACTTCAATTTTTTTATGTCCATAACCAGCTGTTAAAGCGTTAGCGTAGTAAACTTCGATTTGTAATCCATTTAATTCGATAGTTGCCATAATTTTAATCTCGTATTTATCTCGGTTCGATTTCCGTTTTAATTTTATAATGCTAATTTAAGTATATACTTAAACATATGCAAATTTTTTTTAACTTTTTTTTTAAAAAAAACCGACATCAATTTGACATCGGTTTTGTTGTGTGGCCACAGATGGTGCACTTGTATACTATTACTTCATAAGTAGCAAGCCCATCTACTACAACTATAGTGTAATTGTGGTTAGAATGGCAAATCATCTTCTGGAGCTGTTATTGCATTTGCCGGAACTTCGGCAGCGGCTTGTGCTACGTGGTTTGGCACAAAGGGTTCTTTGCGTGTGGCTATCCATTCTATTTCCTCAATAGTTATAGTAGGGGAGTGTATGGCGTTACCTTCTTTTACGTAAGCGTCTGATCCTGCTTTGCCAATTAAAATAATTTCTACTCCTTTTTTTAGATATTGGAGTAAACTTTCATTTTTGGTAAACCTAGTGCATTTAAACCATTTGGTTCGTGGTACTTTATTACCAGATGCATCTTTATAACTTTCGTCAACCGCTAGATTGAATGATATTGCAACTCTGTCCTCTGAAATTTTGTGCGATACGGCATCCTGTCCAATATGCCCCTTGATCATTAATTTGTTCATTATTTTTGTTTTATATCGTTTTTATCTTATTTTTTGTGTATCAGCGATATAGTATATCGCTGATATTGTAGTTAGCTACTATGCCGT
>CANRKI010000023.1 GCA_947631175.1 uncultured Flavobacterium sp. | reverse complement strand
GGTTTAAATCAATTGCCAAACCTTTTTCAATACCAATAATTGTAAAAATACCCAGACCAATAGTATCAAAAAAAAGCATCGACTTACGTAAACCGTCTAATTTTTTTCTAAAAAAAATAGTGATAAAAAATGAAGCAATAACTATATAAACATAAATTAAATTGTGCATCCACATTACCGGAGTTTTACCAATTAAAACATCGCGTAATGTTCCGCCTCCAACAGCCGTTACAAAGCAAATAATAAAAACACCAAAGGCATCTAAACGCTTATTCATTGCTGTTAAAGCGCCAGATACGGCAAAGGCAACGGTCCCTGCAAAATCTAATAAATCAAAAAAAGTTATTGTCATATTTTAGTTATACTGCGTATAATAATTGTAATCTTTAATAATGGTTGCTATAAATTCGGAATGGGTTTTGTAGGGATTTTCGAGCTTTAAAACCTCTTGCAGTTTCTCGCTTAAATTCACTAATGTTTGATTATTTTTATTTTTTTTAGCAATTAAAAAATTCTCTTTAATAATACGCATGTCATTGTCAGAAAGCAGCACAACTTGCGTAAAAACAGGTTTATAATCTTGCTCTAAATCGGTTAAAATCGTATCTTTTAAATTATAATTTTGCTTTAAACTTATAGTAGCAGTTCCCGATGCAATTTCACCCAATCGCTGATTTTTTTTACTTACCAAAATAGAAAAAATAGCAATCATTCCGCTTAAAGCAAAAATATCGATCAAACGAAACATCCAGCGAATCAAGTAATCCATAAAATTAGCCTGAAAACCATCAATCTTAATAACTTTAATTTTCATCACAAACTTCCCTAGGGTTTGTCCGCTAAAAAAACTTTCGAAAATTAATGTGTAAAAAATGGCTGGCAAACATAATACAAAAAGTAAAATAATTTCGTTTTTAGAATTCGAGAATACGTTAATTTTTTCTAAAAAATCGGATCCAAAATGCAATATAAAATAAAGATAAAGTGATATTATTACGTTATCTATAAAAAAGGCTAAAATGCGTTGAAACAAATTAGCAGAAGTAAATTGGATATCGACATTTTGTGAAGAATTTATTGAAATATAATTCATAATTATGTTTAAATTAGCTGAATGAGAGAAATTGCTTTTATAAAACAAAATAAAGAAAAATGGTTAGAATATGAACATATAATCGTTAATAAAGTTCAAAAAGATCCCGATATTTTAGCCGATATATATTTAAAACTTACAAACGATCTTTCGTTTGCACAAACCTATTATCCTAAAAGCAAAGTAACGAATTATTTAAATTATTTAACTTCGATTATGTTTCAGCGGGTTTATAAAACCAAACGAAACAATTTTAGTGAATTTTTAGATTTTTTTAAAACCGATGTGCCGTTGCTCGCCTATCAATATCGAAAGTATTTATATGCCGCTTTTATTTTATACTTTATTTTTTTAGGAATTGGCATCCTCTCAGCAATATATAACGACGAATTTTCCCGTTTTATATTAGGTCACAGCTACGTAGAAGAAACTTTAAATAATATTAAAAAAGGAAACCCAATGGCAATCTACAAATCCATGCCAGAGGAGTTTATGACTTTTTACATCACGATCAACAATTTAATTGTGGGTTCCAAAATGTACTTTTATGGTATTTTTGGCGGATTTGGAACCATGTATATTTTATTATCTAATTCGATTATGGTTGGTACATTTCAAACGTTTTTTTACCAACACGATGTGTTTATGGAAAGCGTTAGAGGAATTTGGCTACACGGAAGCATGGAAATTTTTGGAATGATTATAGAAGCTGGCGCAGGTTTTATTTTGGCAGCAAGTTTTCTTTTTCCTAAAACATACTCTCGCTTAGTGAGCTTTAAAATAGGATTTAAAAACAGTTTCAAAATTTATTTAAGTACAATTCCTTTTACTTTTTTTGCCGGATTTATTGAAGGATACGTTACCAGATGGGCTAAAGAAATGCCCAATTTTGTTAACTATTTAATTATTATTGCCACCTTAGGTTTTATAAGTTTTTATTATTTGATATATCCTGTTTTACTTGCTAAATCATATAAACTACTAGAAAAAAAATGATTACTGAAGAAAAAATTGAAAAACAAGGGATTATAAATTACATCATTGCTTTTTTTAAAATTCATTATAAGTCGTATCTAAAATTAGTAGGGATTTTTAACATTCCTATTCTAATTATTTACTTCACTCTTTTATTTTTAAATGATAGTGACGTTACTATTTTTTCCTTCATTATCACACCTTACGATCAAGATTATAAAGGCATTTATCAACTAATTGCATTACTTTTTTTAATCGCACTAAACATTTCGTGTAGTATTTATTTTTTAAAAAACTACAACACTAATTTAGTACAAGCAACAAAATTTATTTTAGCAAACGTTTTTCCTGCAATATTAATACTAACGTTAGGTTATGTTTTTTTTATTGGAATTTCACTTGTTGGATTTGTAAAATTATTCACGCCAATTTCAGTCTTTATTTTTATATTTTTTGGTAGTCTCAGCTTATTGTTGTCTTTTTTATACAGCGTTTATTATACAGCAAACCTTAAAAAAACACATAATTTTATACATATTTTAAAAACTAAAACAACAAGTATCTTCAATGCGTTGGTTTTATTTTTAATTTTCATCCTTTTTAGCAACGTTATTATACCCTATCTCATTTATCAAATCAACGAATTTATTTATGAAATTTTAGCTATTGGATTAAAATACGAGATAATTAATTCTATAAACCAAATTATAGCAATACTTTTAAATTATGTTGTTGTACATGCTTTTATCTTACATTTTTATATGATGATTGTTGGTATTAATGATGATTTAGATGGCAAAAATATTGGAAACGAAATTGATACAATTGGGAATTCAGAAACAGAAGAGCATGATTTTTAAACACCACATTATACTACTTTTCTTTTTATTTTTTACAACACAAATTTGTTTAGGAGATACTATATCAAACAACAAAATTTACAACGAAATTAAAACCGAAAAACTTTCGGAAAAATACTTTTTCGAAAAGTATAAATACGAAGATTACAATAAACATCTTGAAAGACAAAGAAATAAAAAAGAAGCGCAAAACAAAAAAAATGATTCAATAAATCAAACAGATTCCGAAACAGTAAAAAACATTTTTTCTGTTATTGGAGGCGTACTTTTTATTATAATAGTAGGTGGTTTACTATTTTTTATAATTAAAAATCGTGGTCTAAACTTGTTTAACAAATCATCAAAAAAAATATATTCTGATACTTATTTAGCGCAAAATATTCACGAAATTGATTTGGAAGAATTACTTAACGATGCACTTAAAAACAACCAAAAAGAGCTTGTTATACGTTTTTATTTCTTGATTTTCTTAAAAAAAATTGCACAAGAAAACTATATTAAATGGCATCCTGAGAAAACAAATACTGAATATTTATACGAAATTAGTAACATAAAACTTAAAAAAGATTTTGAATATGCCTCATATTTATATACCTACATTTGGTACGGTAAATTCGAAATCACAGACGAATTGTATAACACGGCTCAAAATCACTTTAAAAGCATAATAAAAAAATACTAAAATGTCAAAACAACGAACTTTACTCCTAGTGATCTCGGCCTTGCTTTTGGCTCTTTTGGTACTCCTTTTATTTTTTGATAAAAAAACCAACTGGTACGACAGCTTTAACGCAAAAAAAGATGCCCCCTTTGACTTGTCCATTTTTACAGGAGAAATAGAAAATCTTTTACCTAATAAAACAATAAACTATTACAATACATCCGAATATTTGGATACATACCAAGATAGTGATACCCTGCAAACATTATTATTTATAGGTAGCGACATTACTATTTTTAATGTAGATTGGGAAAAGTTAGAAAACTCGATTAAACAAGGAAATGATGTTTTTATCATATCCAGAAACATCACTATTTATGGCGATTTTTATGACAAAATAATTGATGTAATACCAGATATAAACCAACCTTTACCCCTTACATTTACGGATGCTAAACTAAAAAACTATCAAAGTAGCTTTATTTACGAAACCGACTTTAAAGAAATTACCGTAAAAAATGGAAAGCAAGAAATATTAGGCCATTTGGATCAAACTCCAATATTTTTACGTTATAAAATAGGAAAAGGATATCTGTATATGCATTATTTACCTCATGTATATTCTAATCACTATTTGTTAAACAATTCGTTAGCCTACCCATCGGCGGTACTTTCGTACATTAAAAATGAAAAAGTTAATTATTTAAATCATTACTTTCCGTATAAAAATAACAGATCGAGTAACGAAATACAGAATAACAAAAGTATTTTATACTTTTTTTTACAAGATAAACATTTGCGAATGGCGCTTTATTTGTTCATTTTTGGTGGATTATGTTTTGTTTTATTCAAAATTAAACGAACACAACGCGTTATTCCGATAGTCCCCGAAAATAAAAACCGAAGTTTAGAGTTTGTTCAAACACTTTCTAACTTGTATTTCAATCAAAAAGATAATAAAGAAATTATTTACAAATTAAACCATCAGTTTTTAGCAAAAATCGAACAGAAATACCACCTTAAAACCACAAGTTTAGATACAAATTTTATAAAAGCGCTAAGCAAATACACCAATTTAGACGAACAATTTATTGCTCAAACTATTAATCAAATTAAAATACATAACAGCACAAACATAAATATCAGTAAAAACGATCTTACTACACATTACTTAAATCTGAAAAAAATTATAAAATAATTTTATGGAAAATATACATTTTGAAAGTCGATTAAATACCAATACCGTTAAAGAAAAACTAGAATTAATTCGTGATGAAATTCATAAAATTGTAATTGGTCAAGACCAAATTATCGATCAAATTTTAATTGCATTACTTGCAAACGGCCATATTTTAATCGAAGGGGTTCCTGGTGTTGCTAAAACGCTTATTGCAAAATCGTTAGCTAAAACTATTAATACAAAATTTAGCCGCATCCAATTTACACCAGATTTAATGCCCACCGATGTTTTAGGAACCTCAATATTTGATAGTAATCAAGCAAAATTCACTTTTAAAAGTGGCCCCGTATTTTCGAATTTTGTTTTAATAGACGAAATTAATCGTGCG
Organism: uncultured Flavobacterium sp.; assembly: GCA_947631175.1. Classification (GTDB taxonomy): domain Bacteria; phylum Bacteroidota; class Bacteroidia; order Flavobacteriales; family Flavobacteriaceae; genus Flavobacterium. The sequence goes on along the minus strand of CANRKI010000023.1, from coordinate 22,831 downwards.
CCAGCTAAAACACAATCTGCCCTTTTTGAGGTGATGGAAGAACGCCAAATCACTGTTGATGGCACAACCTATATCATGCAACAACCTTTTATTGTTATTGCAACTCAAAATCCGGTAGAACAAGAAGGAACGTACCGCTTACCAGAAGCACAATTGGATCGATTTTTATTTAAAATTGTGGTAAATTATCCTACAATAACGCAAGAAATTGAACTTATTTCGTTAGAACATAATCTAGAAAAGCAAAACAAAATAGAAAAGCTTAACGCGGTAATAACGGCGCAGGATATTATAAACTTTCAAAACATTACTAAAAAAGTAATTGTTGATAAAAATTTAATTGAATATATAGCTAAAATAGTAATCGAAACGCGCGAAAATCCACTGATTTATTTAGGAGCTTCGCCGCGTGCCTCAATTGCGATATTAAACGCTGCCAAAGCAAATGCCGTTTTACGTGGTCGCGACTTTTTAACACCAGACGATATTAAAGATGTTGTGGCGCCAATTTTAAATCACCGAATTATTATTAGTCCAGACAAGGAAATGGAAGGATTAACTGCTGATAAAATTGTAAAACAAATTATTGATCAAATAGAATTACCTCGTTAATGATTGGCTTTTTTTCTTCATTATACATCACAAACAAACCATTTTACGGCTTGGCAGGTTGTATTGTGTTATTTATTTTATCGTTTTTTATTCCCTGGATTTATTATCTGGCTTGGATAGCTTTGTGGCTCCTTTTGGCTACTTGTATTTACGATATTTATACAATATATCTTACAAAATCGAAAATTACTGCCAAACGTATTGTGCCAGAAAAATTATCGAATGGAGATGATAATACAATTGCAATCGAAATTCACAGCAATTACACTTTTGATATAAAGGTGGAAATTATTGATGAAATCCCAATTCAATTTCAAAACCGAAATTTTTTAATTCACAAAACACTAGCTTCCAATCAAACACAAATTGTAAGTTATATATTACGTCCTAATTTTAGAGGCGAATATCTGTTTGGGAATTTAATTGTATATAGTATTGGTAAATTAGGTCTTTTTAAAAAGCGATCTAATTATAATGTTGGGCAAACGGCCAAAGTATATCCATCAATCATTCAATTAAAAAAATACGATTTAAAAGCGATACACAATAATTTAACGCACATTGGATTAAAAAAAATCCGAAGAATTGGACAGTCAACCGAGTTTGAAAAGATTAAAGAATATGCTATTGGCGACAATATTAAAACCATAAACTGGAAAGCAACAGCCAAACGCAATCAATTAATGGTTAATCAATTTCAAGAAGAAAAAAATCAAAATATTTATTTAATTATAGATAAAGGCCGTGTGATGCAAATGCCTTTCCAGAACCTAACCTTGTTAGATTATAGTATAAACGCAAGTTTGGTCATGGCAAACACTATTTTGCAAAAAACAGATAAAGCGGGCATGTTTACTTTTTCGAAAAAGGTTGAAAATGTTATTGTTGCAGATAATAAAATTAATCAACTACATCGCTTTTTAGATAATTTATATAAAATTGAACCTAATAAATACGAAAGTAATTATTCGCGATTATTTGTAGACATTAAAAAATATATTAATTCAAGAAGTTTACTACTTTTGTTCTCTAATTTCGAGACGTTAGAAAGTTTGCAAAGACAGCTCCCTTATTTACGAGCGATTGCCAAACAACATGTACTGGTTGTGATATTTTTTGAAAATACAGAACTTGTAAAGTTAACGGATAATAAAGCCACAACAACTAAAGAAATTTACGATCAGGTTATTGCACAAAAATACATAACCGAAAAAAAATTAATTGTAAATGAGTTAATGAAATATGGTATTTATTCGGTGCTTACAAAACCAGAAAATCTAACTATCGATACTATAAATAAATATTTAGAAATAAAAGCCAAAGGGCTGATATAATACTATGAAACAAATTAGTAGCGTACAAAATCCGTTTATAAAATCACTTGTACAATTACAAGAAAAAGCAAAAGCTCGAAAACAATCTGGAACTTTTTTAATAGAAGGACTTCGAGAAATTACTCTTGCAACCAAAGGTGGTTACAGCATCGAAACCATTTTATTTGTACCCGAAATTGTAAACTTAAGTCAAATCCAAGCGCTAACCAACCAAAACATAGATTATATTGAAATAACTAAAGACGTTTATCAAAAATTAGCTTATCGCGATACAACAGAAGGCGTTTTAGCAGTAGCAAAAACTAAATCTTTACAATTAAAAGATTTAAATCTATCCAAAAATCCTTTAATTTTAGTTGCCGAAGCGATTGAAAAACCAGGAAATATTGGTGCCATGTTACGTACAGCTGATGCTGCAAATATTGATGCGGTTATTATTGCGAATCCAAAATCCGATTTATACAATCCTAATGTAGTTCGATCTAGCGTAGGATGTTTGTTTACCCGTCAAATTGCAACAGATACAACCGAGAATGTAATTGCTTTTTTAAAAGAAAACAATATCAATTTTTATAGCGCAACACTACAAAACTCAACCGCATACCACACGCAAAATTACAACGAACCAACCGCTTTGGTTGTAGGAACAGAAGCTACCGGACTAACGCAAGCTTGGCGTGAACAAAGTACCAGTAATATTATTATTCCTATGCAAGGCGAAATTGATTCTATGAACGTTTCTGTAGCTGCTGCTATTTTACTTTTTGAAGCCAAACGCCAGCGCGGATTTAATTTATAATTTTAAATATTATTTAAAGTTATTTCATTAAATTTAAGGAACAACTATCCACATCTTTTTGATTTACTTTAATCAATACACGTTTTTATGACAGAGTTAGAATTAGAAGCTGAAAATAAAGCAATTGCTAAAGAATATAAAGAACTACTTCGCATCAGTTACCAAACTTTAGCCGAAGAAGATAAGTTAATTATTCGTCGCGCCTTCGATATTGCCGTTAGAGCACACAGTGATCAACGTCGTAAATCGGGCGAAGCCTATATTTTTCATCCTATTGCGGTGGCAAAAATTGTTGCTTCTGAAATTGGTTTAGGAGCCACATCTATTGCGGCGGCTTTGATGCATGACGTTATCGAAGATTCTGAAATTACAGCCCTTGATATTATTGATGAATTAAGTCGAAAAGAAGAAAATATAGACACGGTTGTAACCGTTGAAAGAGCCACTAAAGTTGCCCGAATTGTTGAAGGATTAACTAAAATGGCGAAAGTTAAAACGAGTGAGGAAATTTCGTTACAAGCCGAAAATTACCGCAAAATGCTTTTAACTTTAAATGATGACGTTCGTGTTATTTTGATAAAAATTGCCGATCGCTTACACAACATGCAAACCATGGAGTCCATGGCAGATTACAAGCAAGCCAAAATTGCTTCTGAAACGCTGTACATTTATGCTCCTTTAGCACATCGCTTGGGTTTATACAACATTAAAACACAACTCGAAGATTTAGGTTTACGTTATACTGAACCTGAAATATATAATGATATTGTGCAGAAAATGCAAGAATCCAAAGAGGAACAAGAAGCATATATCAAACAAATATCAGATACATTAATCCAATCATTAGACGCTGAAAATATTGAATACACAATAAAAGGGCGTCCAAAATCTATTTACTCTATTCGTCGAAAAATTTTAAAACAAAATGTAACTTTTGACGAAGTTTACGATAAATACGCAATTCGAATTGTATATAAATCCGAAACAAATCAAGAGAAATTTTTGGCTTGGAAAATATATTCAATCGTAACCGATCATTACAAACCTTCGCCATCGCGTTTACGCGACTGGATTTCGTCTCCAAAATCAACAGGATACGAGGCATTACACATTACCGTAATGGGTCCAAAGGGACGTTGGGTCGAAATACAGGTTCGTTCGGAACGAATGGACGAAATTGCCGAAAAAGGTTACGCAGCACATTATAAATATAAAAATGGGGCCAACGAAGATAATAGCCTAGATATTTGGATCAATCAATTAAAAGAAGTTCTTGAGAGTTCGGAATCTAATGCTGTGGAATTTGTTGAAGATTTTAAATTAAATCTTTATTCTAAAGAAATATACATATTCACGCCAAAAGGAGAAATAAAATCGCTTCCTAAAGGAGCTACAACCTTAGATTTTGCCTTTGCTATTCACTCCGAAATTGGAGTAAAAACTCGAGGAACACGAGTTAACGGAAAACTTGTGCCACTTAATCATGTTTTAAATTCTGGGGATCAAGTCGAGATTATTACATCAGCAAATCAAAAACCAAGTGCAAGCTGGTTGGATTATGTTACTACCGCAAGAGCGAGAAATAAAATTAAAAATGTACTGAATGAAAGTACTAAAAAAATTGCCGAAGAAGGAAAAGAAACTTTAGAACGAAAACTACGTCACCTAAAAATAACTTTAAACGAAACGGTAATAAACGAATTGGTCGTTTACTTTAAACTAAAAACAAGTTTAGATTTATTTTACCGAGTTGGAATTGGTACTATTGATAATACAATGCTTAAAGAATTCTCGAGCAATAGAGGAAACTCGTTCATAAACTTCTTTAAAAATAAAATTATTAGAAGTAAACCTAACCCAGCACATGAATCGATTGATAAAAATGAAATTTCAAAAAATTACGATCAATTGGTTTTTGGTAAAAATGAAGATAAACTAGATTATAAATTCGCAAACTGTTGTAACGCAATACCAGGAGATCGAGTTTTTGGATTTGTAACAATAAATGATGGAATAAAAATTCACCGAACGGATTGTCCAAATGCCATAAGCTTACAATCAAATTTTGCATATCGTATCATGCCTGCAAAATGGATTGATTCTTCACAAGAAGAATTTAAAGCAACAATTAAAATAACGGGTATGGACACCTTAGGTTTAACCAATGAACTTACCAAAGTTATTTCTAGCGAAATGCATGTAAACATACAAAGCATTTCATTAAGTGGTGATGCTGGTATATTTGTGGGGCAATTAACTGTGGTTGTACAAAACAACGGAATATTAAAAAAATTAATTGATAATATTAAAAAAATCGAAGGGATCGATAAAGTAACACGAGTTTCTAATAATTAATTTTCAATTCTTTAGAATTAGATGTATCTTTGCTTGTATTTCTATTGTAAATTTCATGGAGAATAACAAAAATCAAAACATTGTAAAAAATGTTTTCACTAAATATTTAGAAGATAAAGGACATCGTAAAACACCTGAGCGTTATGCTATTTTACAGGAAATTTATGATAGCCAAGATCATTTTGATATAGAATCCCTATACATCAAAATGAAAAACAAAAACTACCGCGTTTCGCGTGCTACACTTTACAATACCATTGAGTTATTGTTAGAGTGTGGTTTAGTGCGTCGCCATCAGTTTGGCCAAAATCAAGCCCATTACGAGAAATCATACTTTGATAAACAACACGATCACGTAATCATGACAGACTCTGGCGAGGTAATCGAATTTTGTGATCCGCGTATTCAAACAATAAAACAAACTATCGAGGAAATGTTTGGAGTCGAAATTCACAATCACTCCTTATATTTTTACGCGACAAAAAAACAATAACAACATATAATAACTACTAACACACAACTTATAATAAAATGACTGTAGATTTGCTACTTGGATTACAGTGGGGAGATGAAGGAAAAGGCAAAATTGTTGATGTACTTACCTCTAAATACGATATCATTGCTCGTTTTCAGGGTGGACCAAACGCTGGGCACACACTTGAATTTGATGGAATTAAACACGTTTTAAGAACAATACCTTCAGGTATCTTTCATCAAAACGCAATAAATATCATTGGAAATGGAGTTGTAATGGATCCTGTAGTTTTTCAAAAAGAATTAGAAGGATTAGAAAAATTCAACATTGATATTGCTTCTCGCCTTTTAATATCTAGAAAAGCACACCTAATTTTACCAACACACCGTTTATTAGACGCGGCTTCTGAAACAGCTAAAGGAAAGGCCAAAATTGGTTCTACTTTAAAAGGAATTGGCCCAACATATATGGATAAAACTGGACGTAATGGAATTCGTGTAGGTGATATTGAGTTAGAAGATTTTAAAGAACGTTACCGACATTTAGCTGAAAAACATATTGAAATGATTGACTTTTATAAAGTTGATTTACAATATAATTTAACAGAACTTGAAGAAGAGTTTTTCACAGCGATTGAAGCTTTAAAAAAATTACAATTTATTGATAGTGAAGAGTATTTAGCACAAGCTATGAAAGACGGAAAGTCTATTCTTTGTGAAGGCGCACAAGGCTCTTTATTAGATGTTGACTTTGGTACTTATCCATTTGTTACCTCATCTAACACTACAGCTGCTGGTGCTTGTACAGGTTTAGGTATTGCGCCAAATAAAATTAAAGAAGTATTTGGAATTTTTAAAGCATACACTACTCGTGTAGGTTCAGGACCTTTCCCTACAGAATTATTTGATGAGAACGGTAACAAAATGGCAACAGTTGGTCGCGAATTTGGTTCGGTTACAGGACGTGCACGTCGTTGTGGATGGTTAGATTTAGTAGCTTTAAAATATGCAATTCAAGTAAACGGAGTTACAGAACTTTATATGATGAAAGGAGATGTCCTTTCTGGTTTTGAAACTATCGAAATTTGCACTGCATACCAATACAAAGGGCAAACAATAAACCACTTACCATATAACATTGAGCCTGAAAACGTTTCTCCAATTTTTGTACAGAAAAAAGGTTGGAACCAAGACATCTCAAACTGCAAAACTTATGATGAGTTACCGCAAGAGTTAAAAGACTATGTTAGTTTTATTGAACAAGAAACCGGTGTACCTGTAAAAATTATCTCGGTTGGTCCAGATAGAACACAAACTATATCAAAATAAAAATAAGCGTCGACTTAATGTTGACGCTTTTTTTTGCATAATATTTAAAAAATTAGGCCGTTTTTTTCCGTACCTTTGATAGAATTTTATATACAAGCAAATGACTAAATATTTAATTTACCTAATTACAATTTGTTCGTGTATTAGCGCATGGTCACAAGAACAAAAAAAACAATTAAAATTAATTTCTACCGACTATACCGTTCGTAATGACAACGAAATACCAGGAGCTGTTTTATTAACCGGAAATGTACAGTTTGAACATGATGGTGCTAATATTTACGGTAATAAAGTTTACTTCTTTCAAAAAGAACAATACATTAAAGTATTCGGCAATGTTCGAATTATTCAAGGAGACAGCATCAACATTTCTGGAAAATATGCTGAATATAACGGTGCAGACAAATTAGCCTTTATTGCTGATGAAGTAAATTTACGTTCTAAAGAATCTACATTAGCTACAGATACTATTTTTTATAACCGAAATACACAACAAGCATATTACAATACATACGGTACAATAAATTCTGGACAAAATGTATTAAAAAGTAAAGTTGGTACGTACGACGTAAACACAAAAAAGTTCTTTTTTAGAAATAACGTTCAAGTTATAAGCCCAAATTCAAAAATTGATACCAATCACTTAGATTATTACGAAAAATCTGGGCATGCTTATGTATTTGGCCCAAGTTGGATTACTCAATCTAACGGGGATAAACTTTATACAGAAAATGGTTTTTACGACACAAAAAACGATGTTGGGAAAATCGGTAAAAAAGGAAAAATATTCTTCGACAACAAAATAATTGAAGGAGATAAACTTGATTACGATAAAAAACGAAATTATGCCCGAGGAGTCAATAACATAAAAATTACTGACACCATAAATAACATGGTAATTACAGGGCATTACGCAGAGGTTTTTAGAGATAAAGACTCCATGTATATTACCAAAAAACCATTAGTTAAAACTGTAATTGAAAACGACACCATGTACCTACATGCCAAAGTTATTAACATTACAGGCCCAGAAAACAATAGAGTAGCAAAAGCATACAATAACGCTCGATTTTTTAAATCTGATATGAGCGGAAAATGCGATTCTATTTATTCAAACCAACAACAAGGGATTACCAAACTAATAAAAAAACCAGTACTTTGGAGCCAAGGCAGTCAAATAACTGGCGATGTAATTCACCTTTTATCTGATAGTACTAAACAGCATATGGATTCGATAAAAGTAATCAACAATGCATTTATCATTCAAAAAGATACGATTGGTACCGGGTACAACCAAATGAAAGGAATTAACCTATTCGGAAAATTTAAAGACAACAAATTAAGTACAATCGAACTTATAAAAAATACTGAAAGTATATATTACATATACGATGAGTTGGATTTAGTTGGAATTGAAAAGGCTATTTGTAGTAAAATTAGACTTGAAATGGAAAACAATAAAATCCAAAGTATGACACGTTTTACAAATCCGGACAGTCCTATTTATCCTGAAAAAGAATTACCAGAAAATGTAAGATTATTACGAGGTTTTAATTGGAGAGGTGATGAAGAAATAAAAACGTTGGAAGAAATTTTTCCTCCAGAAGAATTGCTTGAAGACGAAAAAGCACAAAAAGAAAAACAAAAAATTGATTTACAAGAAGCAGAACCTATGGAGGTTTTTAAAGAAACGCTGGATTTAAATCAACCTATAAACGAAAAAAAATCATCAAAAAATAAAACAAAAAAATAAGTCAATTATTCACCATGACAGAAGATTTTTTTAAATACCAAGCACAAACAACTCATTACCCATTAGCTGTCGAAATTTCGCATGCTAAAGGTTCATATATTTATAGTACAGACGGCAAAAAACACCTAGATTTTGTAGCAGGCGTTTCGGCTTGTACACTTGGCCACCAACATCCACGCGTTAGTCAAGCAATTAAAGAGCAAGTCGATAAATACGCACACGTAATGGTTTATGGCGAATACATCCAAAAACCAGCTGTTGATTTCTGTAAATTATTAGTTGCTAATTTGCCAGAACAATTAAACAAAGTTTATTTAGTAAACTCAGGAACAGAAGCTACTGAAGGCGCTTTAAAATTAGCCAAACGCGTTACAGGTCGCAGTCAATTAATATCATGTAAAAACGCATATCATGGCAATACACAAGGCTCAATGAGTGTTTTAGGAAACGAAGAACGCAAACAAGCCTTTAGACCATTATTACCAGATGTTGATTTTATTACCTTTAATAACGAAGAAGATTTACTAAAAATAACCACCAAAACAGCGGGTATTATTTTAGAGACCATACAAGGCAGTGCAGGTTTTATCACACCAGAAAACGACTTTTTATTAAAAGTTAAAAAAAGATGTGAAGAAGTTGGTGCTTTAATGATTTTAGACGAAATTCAGCCTGGCTTTGGTCGTACCGGAAAACTTTTTGGATTTTGAAGAGTTTCAAATACATGATTTGAGTCAGCCTTCTTTAGTTCCAGATATTGTTATTATGGGTAAAGGTATGGGCGGCGGAATGCCAGTTGGGGCTTTTGTTGCCAACGAAAAACACATGGACTTACTAGCTCACGATCCTAAATGCGGTCACATTACCACGTTTGGAGGACACCCAATTATCGCGGCAGCTTGTTTAGCCACTTTACAAGAATTGCTAGAAACCGATTTAATGCCTCAAGCATTAATCAAGGAACAAATTTTCAGAAAACATTTACAACACCCGCTAATCACTGCAGTACATGGCCTAGGCTTAATGATTGCACCTATGACACCTAGCGATGAAATCACCAACCAAGTGATTTTAAAATGTAAAGAAAAAGGCTTAATTTTATTTTGGTTGATGTTTGAAGGTAAAGCCATCAGAATCACCCCACCATTAACCATTTCTGAGCAAGAAATTATTGAAGGATGTGCTATTATTATTGAGGCGCTAAACGAAGTTCAAAAAGAACTAAATCTTTAATATATTTCCTACTCTTAAAATGTTAATTAATTTAAGATTAGACCTTAAACTATTAAATTTGTAGCCTAAACTTAATTTTAAACCCATAAAACCTAATGCATATAAACAACGAAGAAGAAGAATATAATTTATCGTTATCGCGCTTTGAATCAATGTTAAAAACCAATAAAGTTTTCTTTTTTGATTCTGAAGAGTTCGAAAACATTATTCTTCATTACTTGGATTCAGGTAGGCTAAACTTAGCCAATAAAGCCCTAAAATTAGGTATGGAACAACACCCTAATTCAACCGGATTAAGACTAGTACAAGTTGAATTATTAGTTTTTGATGGGAAATTAGATGAAGCCGAAAAAATTTTAAAAGACTTATATACGCTTGAACCTAATAACGAAGAAATATACATACAGCAAGCCAATATATATTCTAAAAAAAATAATCACTTAAAAGCAATCGAATTTTTAAAAATTGCTTTAGAATATACCGATGATTTTGCAGATGTGTACTCGTTACTTGGCATGGAATATTTGTTCATGGATCAGCTTGAGGAAGCCAAAGAAAGCTTTATCAAATGTTTGGAATATGATGCAGACGACCATTCGGCACTATATAACGTAATTTATTGTTTTGATTTTTTAGATCAAAACAAAGAAGCTATTGTGTTTTTAAATAACTACATCAATAAAAATCCATATTCCGAAATAGCTTGGCACCAATTAGGACGACAACATTATCAATTAAAAGAATTTGAAAATGCCTATAGAGCCTTTGATTACGCAAGTTTAATTGATGAAAAATTTATTGGAGCACACTTAGAAAAAGCCAAAAGTTTAGAAAAAATGAAACAATACACTGATGCTATTGATTCGTATAAAATAACTTTAGGCCTCGACGATCCTACAGCTTATGCTTATTTAAGAATTGGAAAGTGTTACCAAAAACTAAATCAAATGGACGATGCTTTGGATTATTATTTAAAAGCCGTTCACGAAGATCCATTATTAGATAAAGCTTGGATTGCAATCACAAACTATTACTGCAAACAGGACAATTTTGAAAAAGCCTTGTTTTATCTAGATAAAGCACTAAGCATTGATTCTGAAAATAAAGTATATTGGAGAAAATATGGCGAGATAAATAATTTTTTAGGTCAAATTGAAGAAGCCGAAAAGGGATACCGTAAAGCAGTTGAACTTAATGATTTTAATATAAACACATGGTTATTTTGGATTGATAGTATGCTGCAAACAGGACAAACAACAGAAGCTTTACAAACGCTTTTAACTGCTGCCGAATATTTTCCGGAAGAAGCTGAAGTGAAATACAGACTTGCTGGTTTATATTTTATCAATTTAAATTTTGATTTAGGAGAAGACCATTTAATTAAAGCTCTTACTCTAAATTCTGAATTAGTGAGCTATTTCTTCGAGAAATTTCCAGAACTAAAAGATAACATTACAATTAAAAGAATAATAGATAATTTTAATTTTTTAAAAAATTAATAACAATTTAATCACATTCTTTTTCTAAATTCGGTCATTAAGAATAAACTTAGTGACCGAATTTATTTTTTAAAAGCTATGAAAAAAAACAAAAAGTTATACGGATTAATTGGTAAAAACATTAGTTACTCCTTCTCCCCTACTTATTTTAAAAATAAATTTAACAACCTACAGTTAAAAAATCACAAATACAAAATTTTTGATTTAGAAACAATTGAGGAGTTACCAAATCTATTAACAGAAAAAAATGAAAACTTAAAAGGACTAAACGTAACGATACCTTATAAAGAAACGGTAATTCCTTTTTTAAATAAATTAAGTAAAAACGCAACAACAATTGGAGCAGTAAATACGATAAAAATATCCAAATCAGGTAAAACAAAAGGATACAATACCGATTACTACGGATTTAAAAAATCGCTCGAACCACTACTTAAAAAACAACACAAAAAAGCTCTAATTTTAGGAACTGGCGGCGCAAGTAAAGCCGTTGCATTTGCTTTAAAAAAGCTTAAAATTGAATACGATTTTGTATCTCGAGAACCTAACGAATATCAATTTAGTTACGCAGAATTAAACCATGAAATTTTTGATGAATACACCATCATTATAAATACAACTCCTATTGGGACAACACCAAACGTGGACCAAGCTCCAGAGTTGGATTACACGCTATTTACAAAACAACACATTGCTTACGATTTGATATACAATCCGGAGGAAACCTTATTTTTAAAATTAGCACGCAAAAATGGAGCGCAAACTAAAAACGGACTCGAGATGCTAGAATTGCAAGCCGAAAAGGCCTGGAAAATTTGGAATGAATAATTTTTTAAGTGAACATTTGAATAATTATCTATCTTTTTCTATCTTTCGGAATAATAACAGTAAATCATAACAAATTATGTTAGATCAGAATGATAACCTGCCACAAGCAGATGGACAAAGCCCGAACGAATCAATACATGAAAAAATAGATTCGAATGTAAATGAAGTATTTTCTCAAATCGAAAATTCTCCTGAAGAAGAAAACGAAGAAGAGATTGTACAAAATGATATTCCAGTAAAAAACTACGAAACCATGTCACTTGAGGATTTGGTTAGCGAGTTAGACCATTTAATTACCGAATATCCTGTTAATTCGATAAAAAATCATGTTGAAGAAATTCGTAAATCATTTACAAATCAATTCACGCAGTTCTTAGACGAAAAGCGCGAAGAATATAGTAATGAAAATACCGGAGATTCGGAAGGTTTTGAGTATCATTCGCCTATAAAAAACAAATTTGACGCTTTAGTTAACAAATACAGAGAACGCAAAAACGCGCATTATAACAAGCTTCAAAATCAATTAAAAGAAAATCTTAGAACAAGAGAAAACCTTTTAAATGAATTAAAAGAAGTTATTGATACCGAAACTTCGCAAACGTTAATTAAAAAAGTAAATGATATTAGAGAGCGTTGGAAAACCGCAGGAGCAATTCCTAAGGATAAATACAACCACGTTTGGAATAACTTTCACTTTCATATCGAACGTTTTTACGAACATTTAAATATGGATCGTGAAATGCGTGATTTAGAGTATAAAAATAATTTAGAGCAAAAACTTAAAATTATTGAAAAAGCGAAAGAGCTTTTATCAGAAAAAGATATTCTAAAATCATTGCGTGAACTACAGACACTACACAAAATTTGGAAAGAAGAAATTGGACCTGTTAGCAAAGAAAAACGCGAAGAAGTTTGGTCGGAATTTAGCGAAATCACTAAAGTTTTACACGACAAGCGCGAACAGTATTTTGTTGAAATTAAAAACAAAGAACTTGTTAATCTAAGCAAACGTAAAGCCATTGTAGCAAATATTATCTCTATAACGACAGAACCGATCACGAAACACGGAGATTGGCAAACCCAAATTCAACGCATTGAGGTTTTACGTGATGCATTTATTAATGCAGGTCGTGTTCCTAACGAACATAACGATGCGATTTGGGCCGATTTTAAAGATGCTATCAGAAAATTTAATGCCAATAAAAACAGCTTTTACAAAGATATTAAAAAGGAACAGCAAGAAAATTTAAACAAAAAAATTGCACTTGTAAATAAAGCAAAAGAGTATATGAATTCTGTAGATTTCCAGAATACAACTCCACTAATGAAAAAAATACAAGAAGATTGGAAAAAAATTGGACACGTACCTCGAAAATATTCTGATGCAATTTGGGCTGATTTTAGAAACGCTTGCAATCATTATTTTGACAATTTAACAAAACATAATAGTGAATTAAACGCCGCCGAAAATGATATTTTTGAAAAGAAGAAACAATATCTTGAACAAATAAAAACCTTTAAACTTGTTGGAGATCACAAAGAAGATTTAGCTGAAATTAAAAAACATATCGAAAATTGGAAACAACTTGGTAAACTATCTTTAAACAAACGCCATGTTGAAATAAAATTCAATAAAATCCTAGATGGTTTATTTGATCAGTTAAGTTTAAGTAAAAAAGATACTGAACTCGAAAAATTTAATGCTAAAATAGATCAAATAACATTAAACAAAGACTCGAGAGCATTAACAAATGAACTTATTTTTGTACAACGTAAAATTGAAGAGTTACAGAACGAAATTTTTCAGCTAGAAAACAACATTCAATTTATTACAAACGCCAAAAATGACAATCCTTTAATTAAAGAAATCAATAAAAATATTGATAAACATAAAGATGAATTAGAAATTTGGAAAGAAAAACAAGCAAATTTACGTAAAATAGAATTTTAAAAAATGTTTAATATGTTATATAAATACAAGCATAAATCCTAAAATAACTTATACCTATATTGTAATTTTACATCATAAAATTATAAAAAATAACAAACCAAACAATAATTTTTAAATTTATTAGTTAGTAATAGTAATATATATACAAATCCGTAAAACGATTTTATATAATTCAATACAATATGAAAAAAATAGTTTTAAAATTAGCTTTATGCCTTACACTTACAGCAACTTTTGTTGCTTGTAATAATGATGATGACAAAAATAATAACGCAACAGAAATTACTGTTGAAAATTTACCTGTAAATGCGAGAACGTATTTAGCAACCCATTTTGACGGAGTTAATATTGTTCGAGTAGTTAAAGTAAACACTTATGTTGGTATTAAATATGACGTTACCTTAGCTAATGGTTTTGAAGTAGAGTTTGATGATGATGGCGATTGGACAGAAATTGATGGTGAAAACCAAGCTTTACCAAATAGCGTTATTCCAACTAATATATTAACGTATGTGACTACCCAATATGCACAAAATTTTATTGTTAAAATTGAAAAAACAACTTTAGGTTATGAAGTAGATTTAAACAACGATGTGGATTTATTATTTGATGCCGAAGGAAATTTTGTAAGTATACAACCTTAAAAAAAACAAATTGCACTGCCCCCAAAAGTTAGCACTTTTGGGGGCAGTTTTTATGCTTTAATTTCAATTTTACTCTTTCCGTTTCCTTGCGGAATCACTTCTATTTTAACAGCAAGACGATCTGTAACCGCATCTAAATGCGAGATAATCCCAACCATTCGACCTTGATTTTGTAAATTTTCTAAGGCTAAAAATGCGGTTTCTAACGAATTTGGATCCAAATTACCAAAACCTTCATCAATAAACAGCGACTCAACTTTTAATTGTGTAGATGAAACACTTGATAAAGCTAGCGAAAGTGCTAAAGATACCAAAAAGGTTTCTCCGCCAGATAGCGAACTTGTTGCACGCTTGCTATTTCCCATGTATTGGTCAACTACTAAAATCGAAAGAGTTTGGTCAATACGTTCTAAAATATAACGATTATTAATTTGACTTAACTGTGCATTTGCAGCTTGTAGCAACAAATCTAAAGTAAATTGCTGAGCTAATTTTTTTAATTTATCGCCTGTAGCACTTCCAAAAAGCTCATTTAATTCCTGCCATTCTAAATATTCTGTAGTAAGTTCTTCACGCGCTTCTAACAACTTTCCTTGCGAAACTTTATTGCTTTCGTGATGCATTTTTTTAGTATTTATAGCCAATAAAGCATCACTCGTAAATTTAATTTCATTTTCAATCACGGCTCTACTTTCTGGAATTTGATTTAAAGCCACAGCTGGAGCATTAGTAGCGTTGTGCTTTTCTAATTGAATTTCAAAATTTGATTTAATAGCTTGTAATGAGATGGCGTGTTGTTCAATTTTAGTAAACTTTTCTCTAATTTCTGCCATCCAAAAACTCGATTTTAAAAACAAAGAATTTAAATTTTCAAGCAAAATAACATGCTGAAAATGCGTATTAAGATCTGTTATAAAATCAACAATTTTTGCATTATTCAAATCAATTTTTAATAAATTTTCAGCTTTATACTTTTCTTTTTCACTTTGTACAGCCTCTAAACCACTTAATTTATTTTTTATTGATTGATAAGCTTCGCGTTGCGTTGCAATCTCATTAGTTAATTGTTGTACTTTTTGATTCAGTTGTATTTCTACTGCATCAACCGTTTCACCATTAAAATATGTATTTCGTTCCTTTTGTTTTTCTGTTAAAACGTGATTTAATTGTAAAATTTTATCATTTATAATTTGTAACTGAGTTTCTTTCTCAATCTTTAACGCATCAGTTTCTTTTAATTTAGCAGCCAACTCAACCAATTTAGGAACCAAATCGGCCTTGTGTTGAACGTACGAATTGTAACTATTAATTTTAGAAATAATACCATTTTTAAAACTTTCCGAATCATTTTCGAACGTTTTTGGCCAATTTTCGATATTTAAAATTGGAGAAATTTTGTCCTGAAAATTAATTTGTTTACTACGTAATTGCTTTCCTTCTGTTGTTAAATTTTCTAATTCAATTTTCTGCGTTTCAATGCGAGTTTGTAACGGAATACTTTTTTGCCTATACACTTCTAATTGTTGATTGATTCTATTTTTTTCAGAAAGGGAACGCTCAATTAATTGCTGATTTTCAGTAAAAATAACAACCTTTTTTTGAGTTTCTAAAATTTCAGATTCCGTTATTTCAAGCTTATTCGTTAAAAATAAAACAACATTTTCCTGATCAATTGCAGTAATACCTTCTGGTTTTTGTATGGTATCAAAATTAAATTGTAAACTCGAACAATCTAAATTCAATTCATTAATTTTAATCTTAAAATTAGAAATCGTATGCTCCAATACCATAAGTTTACTACTATTTTGAGCTAACATTTGTTGTTTTTCATTAAATTGTGTATCTAAAACCAATAAATCTTGCTCCGCCTCTTGTAATAATATATTTACAACCGCTTGTTTTTGGACGTTATGTTCGGTGCTTCCGCAAACAGGACAAGCCACACCAGGTTGTAACATATTTTTTAAATGAACAACATTTTCCGAATTTTGAATTTTTAATTGTTCAACATAAATGCGCTTTTCACCCAAAGCAACTTTAGTATCAGATAAAAATTTCTCGGTAAGTTCAATTTCTTTTTTAGCTACTTCGAACTCCTTTTCCGACAAAAGCTGCTTCTTTTCAAGATCTATTTTTTCAGAAGTTAACTTATCAAAACGCTGAACTAGCTCTAATAATTTAGTTAAAGACAAGTGTTTGTTACTCAATTCCTCTTGGTTTTTTAATAACCGATCTAACGAATTTAATTGATTTTCTGCCTGTTTAACGTCAATTTCATTTTGTAAAACAATAGCTTCAGTATCTAATTTTTCAATCGATAAATTTAATTCCGACAATTCATTTTTATGCTCTTGGTGTAACTTTTGTGTTTGCTTGTAATTTTTAGCTATCAACTCTAAAGACTTTGTTATCTCAATCAATTCATCAAAAAAACTAAACAGCAACTTTTCGTTTTCTGTCCAATTTTTAACATTTTCATGCGATAAAAACCACTGTTCAATAGCCTCAATACTTTTATTATTAGCAGCTAAATCCTTTTCAATTTTATTTTTAGAAACTAAAAAATGTGCAACCTTTTCTTTTAAATTTTCAGCATCCGATTCAAATTGTTGTTTATTATTTTTTAAACCCACTAAAGTAGTATCTAATTCGCGAGCCAATTTATAAAACGGAAGATTATTCTTCTGTTCCGAAACAAGCTTTAAAAGTAAACTTTCCTCATTTACAATCAAATTCCCTTTAGTTGTTAAAGCTATTTCATTCTCACTTTTTTGGGCTAGTAAAACAGTAATTTCATCAGATAAATGTTTATTTTTTTTATTTAAATCTTCAATCTCCAAATACAACGGTTTTACTTCTTGCACTGCCTCTACTTGTTTTAATAGCACCAATTCATTTTGCAAATCCTCAATTTGTTGTTGCGTTAATTGTAACTCGCTTTGCTTTTGCTGAATATCATTCGTTAGGCTACGTTGTACGTCGTACCATTTTTCGATTGCCAAAAGCGCATTCAATTTTGCATTTAAATCAATCGATTTTTCGCCTAAACACTTAATTTCTTTATCGATTTCTTGTACTTCTTCATCAGATAAAAGATGTAAATTCTGAATTTGTGATTCTATATTTTGATAAAGAGCTTTAACCTGCGAATGTTTTTCAAAAATAGATTTTGAAATGGAAGAATAAATTTCCGTTCCTGTAAGTTTCTCTAAAATTTGAGCTCGATCCGTATCCGAAGCATTTAAAAAAGCCTGAAAATCTCCTTGAGCCAAAATAACAGATTTGGTAAATTGTTTAAAATCTAAACCTATTAACTCCTGAATTTTTTGCAGCACATTGGTAATTCTGTTATCAGGAAATTCTTGATCTAGTGTTTCGTTAACCAAACGCATTGTCACATTTTGTAACTTTCCGTTGGCCTGATTTCTGGAGCGTCTTAACATCCAATTCGTTTTCCATACATGACCGTCAATTCCGGTGAAACGTACAACGACATGCCCCGAAGCCGCTCCTCTGCGCAACAAATTTGACGGATTGTTGGTATTCAACGATTCCGATTCGTATTGTATCGAAACCATTCCCGAAATTTTATCCAATCGCGGAGTTTTATTATAAAGTCCTAAACAAATTGCATCAATTATCGACGATTTTCCTGCACCAACCGGTCCTGTAATTCCAAATAAACCAATATTCAAAAAAATATCATCTTCAAAATTTATAGTATACGGCCCTTCTATCGAGGTTATATTTGCGATTTCAACACTTAAAATTTTCATATTTCTATTCTTCTGTCAATTGATTGATAATTTCATTTAATTTTTTAGCATAACTTTCCTTCACTTCGCCATCGTTTTTTTGCTTTAAAATACGTGTTAAAAAATCCATAGGTTTCACCTGATCCAAATATTCAAATCCGGGTTCATCCGATTCCTCAATTTGGGTATCAAGCAATTTAGCAGGCGTAATTTTAACCAACTTTCCCTGTATAAAATTGAATTTTTCTTTAATCAATTCTATAAAATTTGGTGTCATTTGCGTTACATCAACCAAAACCTCAACAAAAGTTGTAATCGTTTCATCTTGCAATTTTACTTGTAAATCATCTAACGCTTGCATTACTAAATCAAAAGGTAAAGGCTTGTTAGGTACCTGAATTAATTGTGTCGTTTTAGGAATCTCAATACTTTTCACCTCTTCTAATTTATCCGAAATTGTGACCAACAAGACTTGATGTTTGTAATCTTTTTCTGAAAAAGAAAGCGGAATTGGACTGCCACAATATCTCACATGATCCAAACCACCCACACGTTGCGCTTTATGAATATGTCCCAAAGCAACATACGTTAATTCGGCGGGGAAATCACTTGCCGAAAGCATTTCGATTCCACCAATAATATCACGTTCAGCCGTGTCGCGTGCATCCAATTTTATTCCGCGAGCGTGTAAATGCCCCATTGCAATAATCGGCTCACCAGCAATAGCTTGCTTTTTAGCCGCCTCAAAACAAGCTTTGTAATACGCTTTTACACCTACTTCATAATCATACGTTCCAGCATCTGTAAGCGGATAATCGCCTAATCGCAAAAACGGAACAGCCATACACAGCACATCATTATCTCCATTTTTTCCTCGCAAACGCACAATCAAATCCTCATATCTAATGGTTTTATCCGCACTCATTTTCGAACTCCCCACAATCCTTACGCTGGTATCTTCCAACAACGGAATAGGTTGCTCCAATCGCAAAGCCGAATCATGATTTCCTCCTGTAAAAATCAATTGAACCTCCGGAAAATCACGGCTCAAACGCTGTATAAAACCATACAACATTCCAATTGCCTTATTGCTCGGATTCGAATTATCATACACATCTCCGCTCACCAAAACAGCATCAACCTGCTCACGATCAATCACCTCAAGCAACCAATTTAAAAAAAATTCGTGCTCCAAAGTTCTGTCATTATCATAAAAAGTCTGTCCCAAATGCCAGTCGGCTGTATGTAAAATCCTCATAAAATGTAAAATCTAAATAACAAAGTAAATATAAAACTATAAAATGCCAAAATGCGTCTTTTAAAATAAAATCTGGGCGTTCCGCGGCTTTTTAATGGCCGCGGCGGGCTTTTCGCAGTCGCTCTAGTTTCGTTTCACTACACTAGGAGCTCCAACAATGCTACAATCCCTAACGCAAAATTGTCCAAAACATTAAAATTATTCAAATTAAAAATTATCTAAAAAAACAGTTTCATATTTTTTTATCTTTTTCTATACATTCAAAATAATTTTTATTTAAATTTACTACTTTAATTTTTTTATTTTAAATGTCTAAAACTTGCTTACCAGCCTTACTTTCAGCTATAATTTCATTGAGTTTTGTAGTTGTATCTATAAATTCACTACAAATTTCTATTGCTAATAATGTACAATGGAAAATTATTGCTTGCATTATTGCGATACTTATATTCACAGCAGCAATTATCTTAAATATTGTTACTATTAAAAAACTACGTTGCTTTAACAAGTAATTTTATTATCATAGGTTAAGTCGCAATTACTTTTAAATTCTTAATTTTATAACTCAATACATTTTATATTATGGAATTAGGAATCTCAATGTTTGGAGATATTCAATACGATCTACAAACAGGGCAAAAACTGCCAGCACAAAAACGTTTTCAAGAAATGCTAGAACAAGTTAAACTTGCTGATCAAGTAGGTTTAGACTATTTTGGTATGGGTGAGCACCACCGTGAAGATTATGCAGTAACATCTCCTCAAATGTTTTTAGCTGCTGCTGCCTCAATTACAAAAAATATAAAATTAGGAAGTGCCGTTTCTGTTATCAGCTCATCTGATGCTGTACGATTATACGAAGACTTTGCAACGTTAGATAATTTATCAAACGGTAGAGCCGAACTTATGGCCGGTCGTGGGAGTTTCATCGAATCCTTTCCTCTTTTTGGATACAATTTAGATGATTATGATAATTTATTCGAAGATAAATTAATGTTGCTATTAGAGTTAAACAATACTATAAATGGTAAAATTAATTGGAATGGTCGTTACACACAAAACCTAGTTGATCAAGAAATTTTTCCGAAACCAGTACAACAACAATTACCAATTTGGATTGCTGTAGGCGGTACAACATCGTCTGTTCGTAGAGCGGCACGTTTGGGATTACCTATTACTTACGCAATTATTGGTGGTTTACCTATAAACTTTAAGCCAATTGTAGATCTGTACAAAACTGAATATTTGGCTGCTGGTCACGACGAAAGTAAAATGCAAGTTTGCATCAATTCTCACGTATTTGTGGGAGAATCTGCTGCAATTCGTGATACTTATTATCCTTATTACAGTTCGCAAATGGATCGCATTGGAAAAGGTAGAGGTTGGGCACCGTTTACAAAAGAAATTTTTGAAAACACGGCTCGCCCAGAAGGTGCATATTTTATGGGAGATCCAAACGAAGTGATTGATAAAATTTTAATGCAACACGAATGGTTTGGTAACACCCGTTTTGTTGGACAAATGGACGTAGGTGCTCCAGATCATCATTTAATAATGAAATCTATCGAACTTTTTGGTGATAAAGTTGCTCCTGCTGTTCGAAAAGCTTTAAAAAAATAAGTATGAAAATACATCCAAAATTAAGGCAAGTCATTTGTGTATGGCTTGCCTTATTTCCTACATTATTAATATTTAATTTTTTGTTTTCGGATCTTCTTGCTAATTTTCATCCTGTTTTACGAATTTTTATAACATCTATTATTGTTGTTCCAATAATGGTTTTATTTTTAATTCCTTTATCTATCAAAATAATATCTAAGTGGTTAAAATAAAAAATTATGAGTCTATTATTTACGCCTTTACAACTTAAAAATCAAAAACTACAAAATCGAATTGTAGTTGCAGCAATGTGTCAATATTCGGCTGAAAACGGATATGCAACACCTTGGCATTTTATGCACTTAGGTCAATTTGCAGCCGGAAAAGCAGGAGCCATAATACAAGAAGCGACAGCTGTTGTTCCCGAAGGAAGAATATCGTACAAAGATTTAGGTTTGTGGGAAGACGGACAAATAGCAAAATTAAAAGAAATCACATCTTTTATAAAGTCACAAGGTAGCGTTCCTGGAATTCAACTTGCACACGCAGGCCGAAAAGCATCTACAAATTTACCTTGGATAAATAGAGATCAATTTGGACCTAATCACGAAAACGGTTGGCAAACAGTAGCTCCATCTGCTCTAGCTTTTCATCCAAGCGATCATGCGCCAATAGCATTATCTATTACAGAAATAAACGATTTGATTGTTAAATTTAAAAATGCTACAACTCGTGCTGTAAAAGCAGGTTACGAAATTATCGAAATTCATGGCGCGCATGGGTATTTAATTCATCAATTTTTATCGCCACTTTGTAACAATAGAACAGACGAATATGGCGGAAGTTTTGAAAATAGAATTCGTTTTTTAATCGAAATTATCAAAGCTGTTAAAATTGAATTATCAACGCAATCTCTTTGGGTTCGCCTTTCGGCTACGGATTGGGCTGAAGGCGGTTGGAACTTAGACGAGACGGTTGCACTTTGCAAAATTTTAAAAGATTTAGAAGTTGAAGTTATTGATGTATCTACTGGTGGCGCTGTTCGTGAACAAAAAATTGATGTAAAACCAAATTACCAAGTTCCGTTTGCTGATGCAGTAAAAAATAAAGCGCAAATTACAACCGGAGCTGTTGGTTTAATCACAACAGGAAAACAAGCTGAAGATATTTTACAAAACAAGCAAGCCGATTTTATTTTAATTGGTCGTGAGTTTTTACGAAATCCACATTTTGTTTATGCTTGTGCAATGGAATTGAATCAAGATATTCCGTGGGCAAACCAATACGAAAGAGGTAAAGAATAATTAGCTATAAAATAAAAAAGCCAAACAAATTTACACTGCCCCCAAAAAGTTAGACACTTTTGGGGGCATTTTTTATGGCAAGAAAAGTAAAATATGATGTAGCA
>CANRKI010000022.1 GCA_947631175.1 uncultured Flavobacterium sp. | reverse complement strand
AGGCTCCTGTTTTGAAATGGGCATTTGACCAGATTCTTGCCAATAATTTCAACACGGAACAGATATGGAAAATGGTAGGAGAAAAAGTTAATGGAAAAGGTAGGTTTAGCAAGAACAACTTTTGGGTAGCCTTACGAAACCCCTTGTATTGTGGTAAGATTTTCATTCCTCCGTACAAAGAAGAGCAGGGACATTTTGTAGCTGGGCAACATCAACCATTAATCAGTGAAAAGATGTTTGCCGATGTTCAAGATATACTGGATGGAAGAAAAAGGGTAATTAAGCCTAAGATAGTGGCAATGGAAAACTTGCCGCTTAGAGGCTTTCTTAAATGCCCTAAATGTGAACGGATGTTGACAGGAAGTGCCTCAAAGGGAAAAATGGGGAACTATTATAATTACTACCATTGCAGTTCCTCCTGCGGTACAAGGTTTAAGGCAGAAGTCGCTAATGAAGCTTTTGTAAAACAACTACGGTATCTATCACCAAAGGCTGGTATGGTAGATGTTTTTATTGAAGCCTTTATAAACGATTTCAATAAGCAAACGAAAGCTCAAAACAGTGATAGAGCTAATATTATAAAAGAGATTGATACGCTGAACAAACGCTACCAAAATGCACTTCTAAAGAATGCTGACGGAGAGATGGACTATGACGATTTTCAGGAAGTAAAGAAGTTAACTAAGGGTAGGATTGAGAAATTGGAGAAGCAATTGAATGACCTAGCTTCGGTAGGTACTGAAATTAGAGACTTGGTCGCTTCGGCTTTAAAAAAGGTCGCAAACATTGATAGACGCTATGAAAACGGCGATATTGAAGAAAAAAGGGTAGTATTGAGTTCGATGTTCCCCGATTTCTTGGTATTTGATGGAACACAACATCGAACTCCGAAGATAAATTCCGCAATATTGCTTATGTATCAGAATACCAGTAAATTACAAGGTAAAAAAAATGGGACAAGTCTATCTTTTTTAGACTTGTCCCAAGACGTGACCTGGCTGGGGCTCGAACCCAGGACCCCATCATTAAAAGTGATGTGCTCTACCAACTGAGCTACCAAGTCGTTTACTATTGCTAGTAAAAAGTTTCAATAAAATCGTTGTGACCTGGCTGGGGCTCGAACCCAGGACCCCATCATTAAAAGTGATGTGCTCTACCAACTGAGCTACCAAGTCTACTACGTGTTTGTAGTGAAATAAGGAGTTAAATAACTTCCTGATTGCGGGTGCAAAGATAGGACGTTTTTTTTACAATGCAAGAGAATTTTAATTTAAATTTGTTCTTTTTTACGGATTAATTTTTAATTGTTTTATTTTAAGAGGTTTATATAATGAATAAAATTATCTTAGTTGGATATATGGGTTCGGGAAAATCGACGGTTGGTAAGATTTTAGCTGAGAAATTAAAACTTGCGTTTTTTGATTTAGATGAATTGATTGAAAATACTGCGGGTTGTAGTATTAAAGATTTGTTTAATACCAAGGGGGAAGTGTATTTTAGAAAATTAGAGCACGAGGTTTTTAATACGTTTATGCGTAATAATGATTCGTATATTTTGAGTTTGGGTGGTGGCACGCCTTGCTATGCAAATAATCATTTGCGATTACAGGATGCGGATGTGCAATCGGTTTATTTAAGAACTTCGATCCCTGAAATTGTTAGGCGTTTGGCAGGAGCAAAAAGCAAGCGTCCTTTAATTGCCGACAAAAGTAATGATGAATTAACCGAATATGTTGCGAAGCATTTATTTGATAGAAGTTATTTTTACCATTTTGCTAAGTTACATTATAGCACAGACGGTAAAAATAACTTTATGGTTGCTGATGAGTTAGTTGGCTTACTAACTTAAGTAAGCATATTCATCAGTCTCATTAAATACGACTTGTATATGTTCGTGTAGTGAAGTAGAAAGAGAAATACCTTTATAATCGGCCTTTATTGGAAAATTTTTGTGGTTACGATTAATTAAAACTGCTGTTTTTAATTTTTTTAAAGGTACATTTAAAAAATGTTTTACTCCGTAAATAAGAGTTGCGCCCGAATTTAATACATCATCAACTAAAACAATACTTTTATTTTGATATTGTTGTGGGGTTAATGATGTTTTTATTTCGGCATGAGGTTCGTTTTTGTTTATTTCTACTTCGCAGCGAATAATTTTAATGTTAGAAATTTTCTCTAACTCGTCGGCTATTTTTTGAGAGAAAGTATAACCACTTTTAGAAATACCAGCGATAACAATTTCTTCTTCGTCTACAAAGGTTTCAAAAATTTGATAGGCTATACGTTTGGTTTTAAAAGCAATTTCTTGCTTATTTAAAATAATATTTTTCATTGTGTTGTTATTTGTTTTCGAAGATAAAGAAAACTTCTTTTCCTTCACGAGGTTTAATAGAATTATATGCAGGATCTAACACCTTAATATTAAAGTAAGGAGAGAACAGTTTTTGATACTCTAAAACACTACCACCAAATGGAGGTTCAGGATTATTAAAATCCATGTTAAATAAAAGTCCAACAATTTTACCATTGGGTTTTAATAGCTCTTTCATTTTTAACACATACTTCGCTCTTAACTTGGGATTAAGAGCACAAAAAAAAGTTTGCTCTATTATAAGATCATATTTTTGATTGTGTTGAAAAAAATCTTGATGAATAAGTTTGCTTGTAGGATATGCTGGAATTTTTTTTGAAATATTTTGTAAAGGCTGTAAAGCAATATCTATTACAGTAACATCAGTGAAATTTTGGCTAACTAAATATTCTAATTCATGGGCATTACCTGCTCCTGGAATTAAGATTTGAGTTGCTTTATCTGCAATTTGATCAAAATACTCCTTAATAGGCGTGGTAATTTCGCCAGCATCCCATTGTGTTTGTTGTTTTTGGTATCTCTCTTCCCAATAATTTTTATCAAAACTATTCATTATATATGTTTATTTAATTGGATGGATTAGTATTTTCGTCCAAATCATCAGGTCCATCCACGTAATCTTCGATATCACGGCGATCCTTTTTAGTTGGTCGACCTTGACCTTTTGTTCTGTAATGATCTTTAGCAAGCTTTAACAACTCTAAATGATCAAAAGCTTCTTGCGGAGTTGTATCTTTTCTATAAATATCGACCAACTTAGCCCCTACTCTATTTGGTGGCAAGTCAAGAACCTGTAATTCGTAATTAATTTGGTCCTTACGAAGAATTATTTTATCCGACGGAAAAACCTCGCGAGAAGCCTTAGCCGTTAGTCCATTAACAGTAACGTGCCCTTTTTTAATAGCTTCGGCAGCAAGTCCTCTGGTTTTAAAATAGCGAACACACCATAAATATTTATCGATTCTCATTTCTAAAAAAAACTATTTTTAAATATATTACAAAAATAAAGGAAAATTGTATCTTGCAAAGGTTATTAATAGTAAATGTAATGAAGAAAATTTTATACGTATTAAGTATATCGGCTGCTTTATTTTTAGCGAGCTGTAATAAAGATGATGACGCAAAAATTACGCCTCCTAGAGAATATACGGAGGTATATGCGGAAGATATAGTTAAAATTGAAGACTATTTAAACTCGCATTCAATTGTTGTGACTAAGGATGGAAACGGAGATGTTACTGATGTTGTTTTTGGTGAAACGTCTGAAACCAACTTACCATCAATCATGGACCAAACCGAATATCCGATATTACATAAAATAGTACGAAAACATGATATTGACTATAAAGTATACTATTTAAAATTAGATACAAAAGGAGATACGGATTTAGACGGTAAAAAACCTTCGGGAGCAGATAAAGTTTTAACTACTTACAAAGGATACAATTTAGACAACACTGGTTTTGACTCGAGCAACTTTGGAACTTTTTTTGATTTAACAGGAGTAATCTCTGGTTGGCAATATATTATTCCAGAATTTAGATCTGGAGATAATAGCTTTAATAATGACGGAACCACAAACTTCACAAACTACGGTTCTGGAGTTATGTTTGTACCATCAGGACTTGCATACTTTAATTCATCGTCGTCTGGTATTGGAACCTATGCTTCATTAATTTTCACATTTAACTTACACCAAGTTATTTATTTAGATCACGATAACGACGGAATTTTATCAAGATACGAATTTGGATTTAATACTGACGGAACTGTAATTGATACCGACGGTGATGGTGTACCAGATTATGTAGATGTGGATGATGACAATGATGGATACTTAACTAAAGAAGAAATTAAGATAAACGGAGTTACTCCGGATTTTGAAAATATTTTAAACTGTTCAGGAACAACAGGTGGTTTAAAAAAGCATTTAGATACTAGCTGTCACTAAGATTAAAATAAAAAAAAAGCTCTATTTAAAAATAGAGCTTTTTTAATTGTACTTTAAAATAATCCAAAGAATTATTTATCGGGGGATAAAAGGGATATGTAAATTACTTAGGAATAATTTATTCGACAAATCTACATATATAATCGACAAAATACAAGATTTATTGCTGATAAAACACTCTAAAATACAAACTTTAACATTTCAAGCACTAATAATAAGTATTTAACTACAAAAATTAATAAATAGGAAACACTCTATTTTTCGTTTATTCCTTCTAAATTCGGAAGTTTATACCTAATTACTAGTTATGACATATTTTAACAACAGTAATTATTAATTTTAACAAAAAATAAATTTAAAAATGTCCATATTAACCACATATTTTGACACATTACACAATACAGCACCTTTTTCGAACATAAAAACTGCTGATTATTTACCTGCTTTTAACACGGCTATCGCATTAACTAAAGCAGAAATTAACTCAATTGTCCAAAATCCTGATACTGCTAATTTTGAAAATACAATTGAGGCGATGGCTTTTTCTGGAATGATATTAGATCGTTTATCAAACATTTTTTTCAATTTACATTCGGCAGAGACAAACGACGAAATGCAAAAAATTGCTCAAGAAGTCGCTCCGCAATTAAGTGAACTTGCAAACGATATTACTTTAAATTTTGAATTATTTAAAAGAGTTAAAGCTGTATACGATCAAAAAGATTCATTAAAATTAACAACAGAGCAAAACACTTTATTAAACAACACTTATAAAAGTTTTGTGAGAAATGGAGCTTTGTTAAATGATGAAGACAAAGAAACTTTACGAAAAATTGATGCTGAGTTAGCCGTTACGGCCTTAAAATTTGGAGAAAATATTTTAGTTGAAACCAACGCTTATCAACTCCACATCACAAATCAAGACGATTTAAAAGGTTTACCCGAAGGTGCAATTGAAGCCGCAAAACACTTAGCCGAACAGGAAAATAAAGACGGTTGGATTTTTACGTTAGATTATCCAAGCTACTTACCTTTTGTAACATACGCAGAAAATAGAGAGCTACGTAAGCAAATTACAATTGCTGCAGGAAAAAAAGCTTTTCAAGACAACGAGTTTAATAACGAAAAAAATATTTTAAAACTCGTAAACTTACGTTTTGAACGTGCTAATTTACTGGGTTATGCAACTCATGCCGACTTTGTTTTAGAAGAAAGAATGGCTCAAAATCCTACAAAAGTTAGTGATTTTTTAAATGATTTACTTGTAAAAGCAAAGCCTGCAGCAGATAAAGAGTTTTATGAATTAAGCGAATATGCTAAAAAACTTGACGGAATTGAAACACTAGAAAAATGGGATGGATCGTTTTATTCTGAAAAATTAAAACAAGAAAAATTTAATTTGGATGATGAAATTTTGAAACCTTATTTCAAACTAGAAAACGTACAAAACGGAGCTTTCCAAATTGCAAATAAACTTTTTGGATTAACTTTTAAGGAAGTTTTTAACATCGATAAATACCACCAAGATGTACAAACATTCGAAGTTTTAGATCAAAATAACGATTTAGTTGCTATTTTCTATTCAGATTTTTTCCCTCGAAAAGGAAAAAGAAATGGTGCATGGATGACATCTTTTAAACCGCAATATATTAAAAACGGTGTTAACGAAAGGCCACACGTTTCTATTGTTTGCAACTTTACAAAACCAACGCCAACAAAACCATCCTTACTAACATTTAATGAAGTAACAACATTATTCCACGAGTTTGGTCATGCTCTACACGGGATGCTAGCCAATACAGTTTATCCAAATTTATCAGGAACATCTGTATTTTGGGATTTTGTAGAGCTACCAAGTCAAATAATGGAAAATTGGTGTTATGAGAAAGAAGCACTTGAGATTTTTGCGAAACACTATCAAACTAATGAAGTAATTCCAATGGAATTAGTAGATAAAATAAGAGAAAGTGCTTCATTTTTAGAAGGAATGGCAACAGTACGTCAATTAAGTTTTGGGATATTAGATATGGGTTGGCATGGACAAAATCCATCAGCAATTTCTGATGTAAAAACTTTTGAAAACAATCAATTCCAATCTACTAAACTATATCCTGATGTTGCCGAAAACGCAATGTCACCTGCTTTTTCTCATATTTTTAATGGTGGATATGCATCGGGATACTATTCGTACAAATGGGCCGAAGTTTTAGATGCAGATGCTTTTGATTACTTTAAACAAAATGGTATTTTTAATACAGAAATTGCTACTAAGTTTAAAGATTATGTTTTATCACAAGGCGGAACAGAACATCCTATGACTTTATATAAAAAATTTAGAGGACAAGAACCTAAACCCGAAGCTTTATTAAAACGTGCTGGTTTATTATAAAATATTATCATAAAAAAACCTCGATACTATGTATCGAGGTTTTTTTATGATAATATCTAATCGTTATAAATTCCGTCAACATAAAACCAACGATCTGACATTTTTTGAAAACGAGAACGCTCTTGCTGAATTTGAGCAATGCCATTTTTATCTGTAAAATAAGCCTTAAATTCTACAATATTTGGAGCTGTATCCACAATTTCTAAATTAGTCCAAGTATTTTCTACAGCCCAATCCAATAAATCCTGCTTGTCATGAAATTTACGTTTCGCGGGTAAAGTTGTATTCATTAAATAATCTGCATTATGAGTGGCAAAAGCACTATAACGAGAACGCATCAACGCCTCGGGAGTTGGTGCATTTTTTTGTTTTGTATGATAAGGTTGGCAACAATCTGTGTAAGATTTACCAGAAAAACAAGGACAATCCATTTTAGTGTAAATTAAAACACAAAGTAAAACTATTCGTTAGAATCGACCAACTCTTTCGCTTCATTTAAAATTTCTTCTAATTTTAAACTTGAACATTTAATATCGTCTAATTTTTTAGGGTTGGTATAAATATCATTAACCAAAACAACATCTTTAGAGAGTAGAAACTTTTTTTCATCGGTAGTTAATGAGGTTAAACAAGTAATAGGATACAATCGCATATTATCAGTAATGTTTTTTAATGAAGATCCAGCAGGATAATCCCAAGACAAAATATTAATGTCGTAATGCTTAGAAAACGCAACAGAATCAGATGTAAAATAAGCATTTGTAATTAACCATCCATACTTAGGTTTCATTATTTTACCAAAAAAATCATACTCATTATTTCTTAAATCATTAAAACGAGATAAAAAATACATAGGAGTTGTTACAGATATTTTTGCATCTTCATCATTTCTAAACTTGCATTCACATAAATTAAATTCACCATTTCTCTCGGCTAGAACATCAATTTCATGTGTAACAGCGTTTCCTTGTAAGGTTTTACTTGTTGTTGAATTATACCCCAATTGTTGAAAAATTCTTGATATCCATTTCTCAAAATAATATCCCTCTGGACCTAAATCGCGTAAAGCACGTTTTAAACTGTATCGAGCCGCGAACGAGTTTTTAATTTTATGAAGCTCATCAAAAGCTAGCTGATACAATTCGCGTGTTGCAATTCCATCATACATTTTTTCCATAACCTCATTAAAAACTAAATTAACTTGTTCGTCACTTGCACCTGATTTAAATAGAGATCGCTTAAAGATAGTTTCATCAAAATGAGTTTGTTCCCCAGAATATTTAGTAACATTCATAACATATAATTTTTATAAATGTAATAAAAAGTATTAAAATACAATATTCATATTTATTCCGTTAGGTCTCGTAAAAAATCACTTGTCGGTAAAAACAAACGTTTAATCGATAAAAAACGTCGTTTATAAAAACGAAATGTTAATTAACACTCGTGAAATAATATCATATAAGTATTTATTTAAATTTGACAACAGTAAAACCCATTAAAACAATATATTATGAATAAAGATTTACTTAATGATGTCGCTCGTTTAGATGAGTTTGAATTTCTTACAGCTATTGCTGAAAGATGCGATCAGAAGGGATTTTCTATAGAAAATTACAACATCTATGTAGATAAAGACGAATGTGAAATCTGTAAATTACAGAACTATATTCTAAGAGTAGCCCTTATTGACAACGAAATTTTAGAACTTGCTTACGAATTTGAAAACAAATTTTGGGGAAGTTCTAAGTGTAAAAACACGTTTAAAGAATTAGTAGAGCTACAATTAAATATACAAAACAGTTATTTTGTAAGTTTAAACTAATTATACCTAACAATACTAAAAGCCATAACCTTGCACGTTATGGCTTTTTTTATTATATTGTGGTAAATTAAAAAATTACATAAAATGCGTATAATTTTATACACCACAATAATCACAATACTTTCGTCAATACAAGTAAAAGCGCAAAATCCCATTCAGGATAAAATTTTTTATGGCGCAAATACACACAAATACAAAGACGAAATTAAAGGAAAATTGGGAGAAATAAATTATATCGTTTATCAATTCTCGGATAGTGTGGTAACAAGTTATACTTATCAAAAATTTTTATACCAAAATCAAACTGATCAGATACAAAACGTAGTTTTACCTAATGGAAAAATTAAACAAAAAAACGAAACTTATACCCTAAGTAACCACAAAATAAACTTTTCGAACAAAAAATATCAATACTTTATTTACCAAAACGACACTATAAACGCTTATATAAACACTGATTTCGAAACGCAAAACATTGCAGATCAATTTGTAGAAATTACCAAAGAGGATCTATCAAAAATTTTAAGTGCTAACAAATTTTAATTTAAAATCTTGCTTTTATTTATCGATATTTACCCACCCAAATTCGTACAAAATGAAGCAAACAACACAAACCAAAATCCTCCTTTTATTCACCCTACTTATCACCTCGTTAAGTTTTGCGCAACTAAAAGCAATAAAAGGAAAAACAGCCTATAATTTTTGGCTAAACCTACCCGAAAAATCAATCCTAGAAAACAAGCCTCCCGTACTAATTTCATTACACGGTCGTAGTTTATCGGGCACAGATATAAATCGTGTAAAACGCTACGGAGTTATCAGAGCTATAGAAAAAGGTCGTAAAATTCCTGCAATTGTTATTGCACCTCAACTCCCAAAAGGACCTTGGGATCCTAAAAAAGTAATCGAAATTTTAGATTACATTCAAAAAAAATATCAAATCGACAGAAATCGTGTATATGTTGCCGGCATGAGTTTAGGAAGTTATGGCACCATGGATGTGGTTGGCACGTATCCTGATCGTATTGCTGCGGCCGTTTCAATTTGTGGCGGCGGAACTCCAGCTTTGGCAAAAAATATTGCAAAAGTTCCTGTTTGGGTTTTACACGGAAATAAGGATTATATTGTTAAAATAAGTGAATCCGAAAAAATCGTAAACGCAGTTAAAAAAGCAAACCCAAAAGCGCCTATTATTTTTACAGTTATTAAAGGCGGAACACACGGCAGTGTCGAGAATTTATTTCACAAAAACGAAACCTACGAATGGCTTTTTAAACAAAATAAAAACAATCCGGAATTGGCTTTCGATTTACCGCTAGACTATTTGGAAGAAGAAAACGAGCAACAAAACGAGCAAGAAACTCCAAACGCATCAATTCCAGAAAATCAAACTAAATAGTTTTATTTTTTAAAGCTTACACATTAGGCTACAAATAAAACCATATTCCCGCTTTTCGCTATATCTTTTGTTTTTTAAACAAAAGGATGCCGCTACAATCGGGGCTAAAAGGAAATCATGTTGAGTTTACCTCTAAATTTAGATCCACTTCAAAACATAAATTCAAAAAAACGTCGCAGAAAATTTCTGCGACGTTTTTTATATCAACATAAAACTAAGCTAATTTTTCTTGTAACTCAGCGTAAGTAAGTTCTGTTTTTTCACCAGTTGTTAAATCTTTAACGGCAAAAATACCTTTTTCGATTTCGTTTTTTCCAGCCGAAACTGTAAACGGAATATTTCTGCGTTCTGCATGTTTAAACTGTTTGTCAAGTTTAGCAGCATCTGGATACATTTCAACTTTAATTCCAGCACGACGCAACGTAGTTATTGTTTGCATCGCGTGTAAAGCCTCGGCGTCTCCAAAGTTTAAAAACATAGCTTTAGATGTAACGGTAACCGTTTGCGGAAATTTATTTAACTCCTCGACCACCAAACAAATACGATCTAAACCAAATGAAATACCAACACCCGACACATTTTTTAAACCAAAAATACCCGTTAAATCGTCGTAACGACCACCGCCACCAATTGATCCTAACTTTACCTCTTTTGGAGCTGCGACCTCAAAAATAGCTCCAGTGTAATAATTTAAACCACGAGCTAAGGTAACATCTAAGTCTAAAGTTGCTGTTTGTAAACCTAAAGTTTGTGCGTTAGTTGTTATAAAACGCAATTCCTCTACTCCTTTCATTCCTTCTTCAGAAGTGGTTAAAAGTTGTGCTAACTTTTCAAGCTTTTCTGTAGTTGTTCCTGTAAAGTTAAATAACGGTTGAACTTTAGTAATGGCATCTTCGGTAATTCCTTTCGCAATCATTTCGGCTTTTACGCCATCTTCGCCAATTTTGTCTAATTTATCTAGAGCAACAGTAAAATCAATTAATTTGTCAGAAGCGCCAATAACCTCAGCAATTCCCGAAAGAATTTTACGGTTGTTAATTTTTATGGTTACACCTTGTAAATCTAAATCTGTAAAAACAGCATCGTAAAGTTGTACTAATTCGACCTCTTGCCAAAGTGATTTAGAACCAACCACATCGGCATCACATTGATAAAATTCTCTGAAACGTCCTTTTTGTGGATTATCTGCACGCCAAACTGGTTGAATTTGGTAACGTTTAAACGGAAATTCGATTTCGTTTTGGTGTTGTACTACAAAACGAGCAAACGGAACTGTTAAGTCGTAGCGCAATGCTTTTTCTGATAAAGAATTTGAAAAACGCGCTAAGTTTCCTTCTTCAAGGGCTTGTAAATCGGCTTTTTTAACTTTATCACCCGAGTTTAGGATTTTAAAGATTAAACGATCGCCTTCTTCTCCGTATTTACCTAATAAAGTTTCAGAGTTTTCGAACGATGGTGTTTCGATAGGTTGGTATCCGTATTTTTCGAAGTTTCGTTTAATCGTATTTATGATGTAAGTTCGCTTTGCTACCTCAGCAGGAGCGAAATCGCGTGTTCCTTTTGGAATTCCTGGTTTTGCCATTTTAGTAATTTTAAAACAGATTATTTTGTGTACTAAGTTTAGGTTTAGCCCCGATAGAAGCGGCATCCTTTTGTTTAAAAAACAAAAGATATAGCGAATAGCGGGAACATGGTTTTATTTGTAACCTAATGTTAATGCTACTTAAATAAAAAAGTTATGCAAATATCTTATTTTTTTGAGGAATTATGGGTAGATTTTTTTAAAAATGTTGTAACAAAAGTGTAAAACAAGGTACTAATAGTGTTATGATTGGTTTAGTTGTAGAAAATACGAGAATTGCTTTAGGAGCAATTAAATCGCAATTGTTGCGAACGATTTTAACGGTTTTAATTATCGCTATTGGAATAATGGCTTTGGTTGCTATTTTAACAGTAGTTAATGCGTTAAAAAATACAATGACACGCAATTTTGCCTCGATGGGGGCGAATACGTTTAATATTTCGCGTTATGATTATTCGGCACAAATGCAAAACAATCAAAGTTCAGCAAAGATAAATCCGATTATAAGTTTTAGTGAAGCGCAAGCTTTTAAACAGGAATATGCGTATCCGTTTGCGTTAAGTTCGGTTTATTTTACGGCAAGTTCTATTGCAGAGGTGAAATACGAAAATTTAAAAACAGATCCAAAGGTTTCTATTTTTGGAGTGGATGAAAATTATGCGCTGACTAAAGGTTTGGAGGTTGTTGAGGGTAGAAATTTTTCGGGATTGGATATTGAACACAACGTTAATTTTTGTGTTATTGGTTCGGATTTAAAAAAGAGTTTGTTTAAAGATGGTGCAGTGGCTTTGGACAAAACCTTGACAATTAGAGGGCATCGATTTAAAGTAATTGGTGTTTTAAAGGAAAAAGGTTCGACTTTTGGGAATAACGAGGATAATAGAATGTTGATTCCGATTGCAACGGCACGTGCTATTTATAGTAGTCCGAATATTAATTATGATATTGATGTGATGATGCCGGATAAAAATTTAATGGATCAGGCTATTGATCAGGCTCAGGTTACGATGCGAATTATTAGAAGTTTGCGTCCGAGTGACGAAAGTAATTTTGGTATTGAACGTAGCGACAGTATGCTTAGAAACTTGACTGAAAATATGAATACGCTTGAAGTTGGTGCTTGGGTTATTTCGATCATTACAATTATGGGCTCGTCTATCGCTTTAATGAATATTATGTTGGTTTCGGTAACTGAAAGAACTCGCGAAATTGGGGTTCGAAAGTCGCTGGGTGCTAACCGTAAAACCATTGCCATGCAGTTTTTTACCGAGACTTTGGTAATTGCGCAGTTGGGTGGTGTTTTAGGAATTTTATTAGGCTTATTAATTGGTTTTGGAGTTGCTAAAGCTTTTGATTTTACATTTGCAATTCCGTGGGGAGCAATTGTTTCTGCTTTAATAATAAGTTTAGTTGTTGCTATTTTATCTGGACTTATACCTGCTATTAAAGCGAGTAAACTAGATCCGGTTGAGGCTTTACGTTACGAATAAACCTGATCAGAAAGCAATTGATGTAAAAGGATTTGATTGGTTGCTTTTTTTAGATTTTGTGTGTAGTATAGCGCTTTAATTTTTTTATTTCCGAGTAAAAATTGTGTGACATATTGCATGCTTTCTAAAAGAATAATCATTTTATAATAGGATTCAAGATGTTCTAATTCTATAGGAGTTAGAACATTTTTTATTTCGCTCATGTAAGCTTGATGCGCTGCAAGGGCAAATTCGGTCGAGAAAAGAGGAATCTCGGTTAATGTACAATCTAAAGCTTGTAAGGCCGATACGGATTTAAGCATTAAAGTATAATCATACAATATTGATCCCGTAGTACTCTTATGCCAATTGGTAAGTAGCGCTACTTCGTCTTGCGGATTAAACATAAAACTTTGTAAAGTGGCCTGACCATGAATCAGTTTTTTGGGGAATTGAACTTTTGCAATGGCATCGGTTTGTAAAATAACTGGCAATCTATCTTGTAAATAAATAATAACATCATGTGCTTCCTCAATATTTGCGTCTTCAGTGATTTGCAAGGCAAATTCAAAATCAGCTATAATATGTTCGGTATAAAAAACTTGTGGAAGCGTTTTTGTGTAAGGTTCGACCTCAAAATTTTGAGAAACATAATGAAATTGAGCTAATGCTTTACCTATTTGATGGGCTTGCTTAGTGTTTTGTACCGTTTGTAGTGTTGTAAGTTCCGGAAGAATTTCGGTCAAACACCAAACTTCGTCCTTATACATGGTAAGTTGATGTCCTAATTTATTTTTTACAATTTTTGGAAGTGCGTAATTAAAATTATTTTTATTTAAATGTTGAAAATTATTTTGAAAAAGTTGAATTGAAATAGTTACATCAAAAAAATAATCGGTATTTAATTTTTGTAAAATATATTCCTGTCCTGCCACTTTTATATGATAGGATTTAAACAGACTATAACTTTGTAGCTCAGTACAATTAATATGTCTGAGTTGTACTGAAAAGTATTGAATTAAAATATCTTTTAAATATTTTATCATGATTTAGTTCGCTCAAAAAATTAAAAAACAAACACAATGTGAATAAAAAAGTTTACAAATTTTATTCACTTTTTAAGTTAACTAATTTACAATATATTATTAAACAAAAAACGTAAGCTTATATTGTTAACTATAATTTTAAATAAAAATACCCTTCGCAATTTGCGAAGGGTATTTTTATTTGCGTGTGGCTTTAATCATTCTGTCGTTGCCGTAAATATCTTTTAATAAAGTAATTTCACTAAAAGCGCTATAACTTTGTATCATCTGCACGGTTTCTGGACCAAGGTACTGATTGATTTCAAAATACAGCTTACCATTTGGATTTAGAGCACCAATAGCCAACTCTGTAATTTTAATATAAAATAGCAATGGATTATCATCTGCAACAAACAAGGCCAAATGGGGTTCGTAATCCAAAACATTATTTTTAATTTCAACTTTTTCTAAGTTTCTAACATAAGGTGGATTGGATACAATAATATCATAGTTTACATTTAAGGACTGAAGTGCTAAAACATCTTGCAAGATAAAATTTACAGAAGTCGAGTTAGACTTGGCATTATGCTTTGCAATTTCTATTGCTTTTTCGGACACATCAATAGCCGATACCGAGGCTTGATTTAAATTTTTAGCCAAAGATATCGCAATACACCCGGATCCCGTTCCAATATCTAACACCGTTTTATTGGGTGCTAGATTCTCTTTCACAATTAAATCTACCAATTCTTCTGTTTCGGGTCTTGGAATTAAAGTGTTTGGAGTAACCATAAAAACACCGTCATAAAAATAAGCCTTACCTATAATATATTGAATAGGCTTATATTGTATAAGTTGTGAGGTTGCAAAATCCCATAAGCTTTGTTGTTCGTCTGTAAGTTCAAGAGTAGGATCAAGTGCTAGTTCATGTCTTTTTAAATGATGATATTCTTCTAAAAGCATATAAAAAAATTGATCTACCTCGTGTACATCATACAAATCAGCTAATTTTGTTTTAAATTGCTCTCGATATTTTCTGATTAACATAATGATTTAATTTTGTTACAAAAATAGTAGTATCCCTAATAAAGAAAAGTAAAACTAACATAAAAATATTTACCCAAGTGAAATCACACGAATATTATATGTCGCGCTGTTTAGAAATTGCAGAAAGCGGATTGCCTTATGCGATGCCAAACCCTTCTGTTGGTGCGGTACTTGTACATAATGACATTATAATTGGCGAAGGATATACCTCGGCCTACGGCGGACCACATGGTGAGGTAAACGCATTTAAGTCAGTTAAAAATATTGATTTATTACCCGAAGCTACTTTATATGTTAGTTTAGAACCTTGCTCCCATTTTGGAAAGACACCACCCTGCTGTGATTTGGTAATTACCAAAGGGGTAAAAAAAGTAGTAATTGGTATGCCTGATCCGTTTGCGAAAGTAGCAGGTAATGGAATTAAACGTTTAAAAGCCGCTGGCGTGGATGTTATTGTTGGTGTTTTGGAGAAAGAGTGCTGGGAAGTTAACAAACGTTTTTTTACCTATCACGAAAAAAAGCGTCCATACATTATTTTAAAATGGGCTGAAACAAAAGATGGATTTGTTGCACCACAAATACAAAATGAAAAAGCACCTGTTTGGATTACAAATAAATTTACCAGACAATGGGTGCATAAACTTAGAAGTGAAGAACAAGCTATTTTAGTTGGAACACAAACCGTGATTAAAGACAATCCAAAACTTAATACTCGAGATTATTTTGGAAACTCTCCAATTCGGGTTATATTAGACCAACATTTAAAAATTACTACAGATTATGCAGTTTACGATAATAGTGTAAAAACCATTATTATTAACAGCAAACAAACCTTACAATCTGAAAACATATATTTTGAAAAGATAGATTTTAACGAATCGATTCCAAATCAAATATTAGAAATTTTATTTCAGCACGGAATCCAGTCTGTAATTGTTGAAGGAGGCGCTCAAACTCTACAAACCTTTATAAACCAAAATTATTGGGACGAAGCTTTTGTTTGCAAAGGCAACTCCTATTTTAAACAAGGTGTAAAAGCACCAAACATTTCCGGAGACGTTGTTGCTCAATACAACATCAAAACAGATCATATCATTCAATACAAAAATTACAACATCTAATTTTATTTGTAGTGATAAAACTCATTAAAATAAAATAACAAAAGAATTAATTTTGGAAAAAGATACCTACAAAACCATTGAAGTTGAAACTCCAGAAATTTTGTATAAAGAAAAAAATAGCAAATTTTTTGGTTATGCATTTCCGGTCGAATCCGAAGAGGAGATCAAACTGATATTGGAACAAATAAAAAAACAACATCACACGGCTCGACATTGGTGTTACGCCTTTCAAATAGGAACTACAAAGTTATACCATCGAACAAACGATGACGGAGAACCAAGTAACAGTGCCGGGGCTCCAATTTACGGTCAAATACAATCGTTTGATGTGACTAATGTATTAATAATAGTAGTCCGCTATTTTGGTGGTGTAAAATTAGGTGTTGGTGGTTTAATTGTTGCTTACAGAGAAGCCGCTAAAATGGCACTAGAACAAGCTAATGTTATTGAAAAAACAATTAACATAAATTATATAGTAAAATTTGATTACAAAAACATGAATCGAGTGATGCGTGTTATTAAAGAAAAGAACATAGATGTTGTAAATCAAAAACTAGAATTAGATTGCGAAATTGAAATAACGGTGCGAAAAAAAAATGCCGAAACTATTTTCGACATTTTTAATACCATGTATGAAATTGCTATCAAAGAAAAGGAATAGTAAAACTACAATAATGCTAACTTTTCTGTAATATATTCTGGAGGCGCTGTAGGTCTACCTGATTTCATATCAACAAACACCAAAACAGAAGTTCCTGTGGTTAATAAAACACCTTGCTCATTATGGATTTCATAATCAAATTCAATTCGAACAGAAGTTTGAGATTTGAAAATTGTAGTTATGGTAAGTAAATCATCATATCGTGCTGGTTTTTTATAATTCATGGTTAAAGAGACAACAGGTAACATTACGCCATTCTCTTCCATTTCGCGATATGAAACGCCCAATTTACGTAACCACTCTACTCTACCCATCTCAAAAAACTGAGCATAATTTCCGTGGTATACAACGCCCATTTGGTCTGTTTCTGCGTATCGCACGCGTACTTGAATTTGATTTATTTTCATATAAAAACACTGTTAATTTTTAGTTAAAAAAAACACATATCGTATACAATAAAATTTCTATAAAATCAATATCTTTTTTTTTTTTTTTAGTAGATTTTTATGTACATATTTGTATCCTAAAATTTCCCCTTAACGTTACTGAGCTAATTAATTGTAACACAAAAAAATAACTATTAACATGCCTGAATTACAGAATATAACCGCACAATCAGTTTGGGATAGATGTCTTATCTTTATTAAAGACAATATCCAAGACCAAGCGTATAAAACGTGGTTTGAGCCTATCAAAGCGGTAGAGCTCACTGATAATGCTATATACATTCAGGTACCTAGTAAGTTTTTTTACGAGTGGCTTGAAGAGCATTATGTAAAGCTTTTAAAAACTGCTTTAACACGAGAACTTGGTCCGGGCGCGAAGTTACTTTATAAAATTAAAATGGAAAACACTGAAGGGACTAAATTACCCTTTACAGAGCAAATTCCAAGTAAAAATCGTGAAACCGTACAACCACAAAATGTAGATGTCCCTTTAGAAGTTAAAAACGAAGAATTACCTAATCCGTTTGTAATACCAGGCATACGCAATTTACAAATTGATTCTCAGTTAAATTCAAATTATAGTTTTGAAACTTTTGTAGAAGGAGACTCGAACAGACTGGCACGCTCAGCAGGTATGGCCGTTGCAAATAAACCTGGGGAAACAGCTTTTAATCCATTTTTAGTATACGGAAGTGTTGGTTTAGGAAAAACCCACATTGCCCACGCTATTGGGGTTGAAATAAAAGAAAAATATCCTGAAAAAACAGTATTATATATTAGTGCAGAAGTATTTACACAACAGTACACCGATGCTGTTAGACGTAACAATCGTAACGACTTTCTTCATTTTTATCAATTAATAGATGTTTTAATTATAGATGACATTCAGTTATTATCTGGAAAAGCAAAAACACAAGAAGCGTTTTTCCATATCTTTAACTACTTACATCAAAACCGCAAGCAGGTAATCTTAACATCAGATAAGGCACCTGTAGACATGCAAGATATTGAAGCACGTTTATTATCGCGCTTAAAATGGGGATTAACAGCCGAAATTCAGCACCCAGAATTAGATACACGTATAAAAATTGTAAAAAATATATTATACAGAGATGGTGTACAAATGCCAGAAGAGATTATTCACTATGTGGCAAGTAACGTAACATCTAACGTACGTGAGCTAGAGGGATCTATAATTTCGTTAATCGCTCAAGCCTCATTTAACCATAGAGAAGTGACTATAGAATTGGCACAATCTGTAATTGAAAAGTTCGTTAAAAACATTAAAAAAGAAATATCTATCGATTCAATACAACATGCTGTTTCGGATTATTTTAAAATAGATATTGATGTACTGCGCTCAAAATCTCGTAAACGAGAAATTGCACAAGCAAGACAATTGGCAATGTTTTTTGCAAAAAGATACACTAAAAACTCGCTTGCTAGCATTGGGGCTCAAATTGGAAACAGAGATCACGCCACAGTATTACACGCTTGTAAAACAATTGACAACTTAATTGAAACTGACAAACAGTTTAAAAAGTATGTTGATGATATTATTTTAAAACTATCGATGTAATTTTAAAATATGAGCACAAAAGTTTTAATGGTTTGTTTAGGCAACATTTGTAGATCACCGCTTGCACATGGAATTTTAGAATCAAAAATTAGTACTCTTGATGCTATTGAAGTTGATTCTGCCGGAACTAGTGGTTGGCACTCTGGTGAAAAGCCAGATTTACGATCTATCGAAATAGCCAAACAACACGGAATAGATATTACAAAGCAAAAAGCTCGTAAATTTAAAGTTATTGACTTTGATAATTTTGATTATATTTATGTAATGGATCAATCTAATTATATAAATGTGATAGGAATGGCTCCTAGCCAAATAGCTAAAAACAAAGTAAAACTAATATTGAACGAGGTTTATCCTGACAAAAACTTAGAAGTTCCTGATCCGTACTACGGTGGTGAAGATGGCTTTTTAAGAGTATACAATATGTTAGATGAAGCTTGTGATAAAATACTACATAAAATTAAGAACGCTTAAAATGCGTTCTTTTTTATTTAATACTACTTAATAATGAAAACAATAACAGTATATTGTGCAGCAAAGTTAGGGAACGACCCAACATTTGCTAACGAAGCTAGGGAGTTTGCCAAATATTTAGTACAACAGAATATAGATATTGTTTACGGAGGTTCTAAACTTGGTATTATGGGAGTTATTGCGGAAACGACTATCGAAAATGGCGGTAAAATACACGGAGTAATGCCGCAGTTTTTAGTTGATAAAGAAATTGCAAATCCAAATATTACAGAGTTAATAATTACAGAAACAATGAGCCAACGTAAATACAAAATGATGGATTTAGCCGATGGTTTTATTGCATTACCAGGAGGATTTGGTACCTTAGAAGAAATATTTGAAGTTTTAACACTTGCTCAAGTCAATCAACTAAAAAAACCTATTGGCTTTTTAAATATCAATAATTATTATACACCATTACTAACTTTTTTAGAGAACTGTTTACAATCCGGATTACTTGCTCAAAAGCATTTCAATATTATAAATATTGATAGCGATTACGAACGATTACTTCTAAAAATGAGAAATTATAAAAAATAAAAATATAAGTATGGAACCTAATTTAAAAGGAAAATTATATTTATTACCCGTAATGCTAGGAGATAACGATCCTAACGAAGTTTTACCCGTAACGGTTTCGAGAACAATGGACTTTATAAATGACTATGTTGTAGAAAATAGCAAAGCAGCCAGAAAATTCATTAAAGCGATAAATCCGAACAAAGTCCAAGCCGAATTAAACTTGTTTGAATTAAATAAACATACAGAAGAAAAAGAGATAAAAAACTTTATAAAACCTTTATTAGAAGGAAAAAATATGGGATTAATGAGTGACGCTGGTTGTCCAGGCGTTGCTGACCCGGGCGCTGTAGTAGTAAAATTAGCTCACGAAAATGGCATACAAGTCGTTCCGTTAGTAGGTCCATCATCCATATTATTAGCTATGATGGCATCGGGAATGAACGGACAAAGTTTTGCTTTTAATGGATATTTACCTATTGATAAATCGGAAAAAAAGCAAGAATTAAAACGTTTAGAAAAGTTATCTTTTGATAAAAATCAATCACAAATTTTTATTGAAACACCTTACAGAAACAATAATATTTTAGACGATCTTGTTGCCACATTAAATCCAAACACACATATTTGCGTTGCTTGTGATATTACTTTACCAACCGAGTATATTAAAACAGCGACTGCGAACCAATGGAAAAAAATAAAAGTTGATTTACACAAAAGACCTTGTATTTTTGTAATTCACAACATGAAATAAAAAAAGTCGAATCTTAAATAAGATTCGACTTTGTGTTTTATATTAAAACCTTTGCATTTTTGTTTGGTATAATAACCGAAGTATCATAACCACCAAAACGTTTTAAGTATGTTCTGATCGAGGTTCCAAAACCATCTTCAAAAGCATGACCTGTTTTTAAGAATTTTTTTACTGAACCTGCACCACCTAAATGTGCCGCAGCTAATAAGCCAGATTCGGTAATTTTAATTCCACTTACAACCTTTCCTTCGTAGCGTTTTATTTCTTTTCTAAGTTCCCATTTGTTTTTTGAAACCAAAGCTCTAAAAGCTTTTTCTTGTAAAACTGGATCTTTTAAGAATCTCGAAGTGTTGGTCACCCCAACTGCTTTAAGTGTTGATTTACCAAATTGGTATTTCCCCATGTATCCGTAAGGATTTACTAAATGGTAAAGTCCCATGGACTCTTTAATTGCTAAAGCTTCTTTAAAAGCTATAAATGATTTACCTGTATAAGGCAATCTGTAAAAAGTTTTTTCTGTCTCTTCTACTGTAG
This sequence comes from uncultured Flavobacterium sp., assembly GCA_947631175.1. Lineage (GTDB taxonomy): Bacteria > Bacteroidota > Bacteroidia > Flavobacteriales > Flavobacteriaceae > Flavobacterium. Next base: position 8,127 of record CANRKI010000022.1, on the reverse strand, counting down.
GTACAGTATAATCAAAAACTTCTGTGCTGTCTAAATGAAAACCGGCTAGTTTTTGAGTTTCTACATTATTAATATCAGTGAATCCTGTTGAAAATAATGAAGCTAATACTACTGTACTAATTACATAAGTTGATTTTTTTATCATAAAATTTGATTTCTCAAGCCCTGTCACCATCTTGAAATTTCCAGTTGCAAATATACAAAAAATATATAAAGTCTGAAAATCAAACAGTTAATATAATTCTAAAAGTAAAAAAAGACAATAAAAACATAAACACCCCCTTGTTTTTAGGGGGTGTTTATATATTAGATATTATATAATTACAAAAAAAAGAAATTACAACAACCTAATGCCACTTAAAAACAGTTTATTTTTACTTTAAAAAATAATAACTAAATTAATTTTTACAGAATATTATTTCATTTTTAAGACATTATTATCTTTTTTGGGCTCAAAATTTCTTACAAATATATTTTTTTTACTAAAAATATAACACATGACCACGAGTACCTTTTTTAGAACTGAACTCAATTGTTGGTGCCGGAATCTTGATGGTATTGCAAATACTGAATATTGTTTTTAAAATATGAGAGTTTGTTTTAATTTTGGTCAAATCAGCATCAAAACTTAAATATAAACTTTTAGATTTTTTGGGTACAATAACCATATCAGTTGTTGTTAAGTAATTATCAACGCCATAACCCATCGAAAAATTTAACCAATTAGGAATAAACGATGTTTTTAAGAAGGAATTGATATTGAAAGATAGCCAAAACGTTTGACCGTCGTAGTTTTTAAATAGACGCTCTCCAAATCCTGCGCCAACATTACTGGTTACAATGCCTTTACTTTCTGAATTATTGTACGAAAATTTTGGCTGAATGCGTTGTTCGTTCCAAAGAAGTTCTTGTCCAGAGTACAATCCTGCACCAATAACATTAAATCCAAAATCGTACCACGACCACCCCCACTCTTTTGTAAAACCGTCCAATACCTCTTTAACAGTTGTTGCTCCTAATCCAAAAGCGGCTCCGTAAATAATGCTTTTATTTTTTGAGGTTCCGCTCCACTGAAAAGCCTCGGAGCTTAACCTTGTAAGTTGGTACGTTGCAAAACCGTGAGCGGCTTTATCCATCATTCCCCAACCGTTATGGTCTTTATTAAAATGAAAACTAGATTTTTCTTTATCGTTATACCATGTTTGATTAAGTACTAATAGTCCGGATCCAATTAGTGCGGTTTCAGAAATTAAAACAGCGGTTTGGCGAGGAATGTTTAATGTGTCGGATGGTTTTAGAAATGACGTTTTCTCAGTTTCCATCTCTTGACTAAACATAAATCCTGAATGTAATAATAAAATAAGAAGGGCTATTTTTTTCATTTTATATATAAGGTTAGTTTGTATACTCTATAAAAAAAGGATCAGTGTAAAACTAATCCTTTTTTTATTATCTCTGATAATTTTGTTTTTCGACCCAAGCCGAATATTTTGCAGCATTTTTTAAATGATCAGCGTAATTGTTGGTGAAATCATGGTACCCAAACTTCTCGACACTTGCACAAAAATAAATATAATCGTGTTTTTCAAAATTTAATACCGCTTCTAAAGAAGAAATATCGGGCATTGAAATTGGTCCGGGTGGCAATCCAAGATTTGCGTATGTGTTATAAGGTGAATTTAACTTTAAATCGTTATGAAAAACACGTTTAATTACTTGGTCAAAATCTCCAGACTCTTTTTTAATAGCGTAAATAACAGTTGGATCAGCTTGTAGTGGCATATTTATTTTCATTCGGTTTAAATAGGCTCCAGCTACACGCGGACGTTCATCTACTTTTGCTGATTCTTTTTGTACAATTGATGCTAAAATTGTTACTTGTATTGTTGTTAAGTTAAGCGAATCGGCTTTGGCTTTTCGTTCTTCATTCCAAAACTTTTTATATTCACGAATTAATTTATCACGAACTTTTATAGCCGACACATTCCAATAAAATTCGTACGTATTAGGCATAAAGGCAGATAAAACATTATCGGCTGTAAAACCATACTCTTCTAAAAAATCAGGATCTGTAAAAGCAGTTAAATAATCTTGAGCAGTAGGTTCTGTTTGCTTTGCTAATCGTTCGGCTAATTTTTGTAACGTTTCTTGATTGTTGAATGAAACACGAACTGGAACATTTCTTCCTAAAGAAGTTATTAACGAGTAATTGTCCATGTTTGGTGTAATTAAAAATCGACCTGGAGTAATTGCTTTATTGTATCCTTTAGCCTCAGCAGCATAAATAAAGTTATCCATGTTTTTAACGTATTTAGCTAAGGAATCTTTTACGGTTCCAAAGTTCGCATCGCTAGGAATCAATACATATTGCTTTGTTGTATTGGTTGTATTTGCAGTAAAAACTTTTAAATAAACGAAAATCCCGAAAATAAAAAGTCCTATTAATATTAACACCGATCCGTACGGTATTATTTTTTTTAAATTCATTTTAAATGTTTGTATTTATTAATTGATATATTCCTTCGTCTATATAATTATTTCCTCTTTTATTCCAATCTTTTTTAATTCCAATTAGATTAAAATTTAAAGCTGTAAATAATTGAATACTTGCTAAATTGTCCTGTTCTATGTTAGCATAAACTTGATGCAAATCTAAAACATTAAAGCAATAATTTAATAAAATTTTCAATGCATTTTTTGCATAGCCTTTTTGTTTAAATTGCTCCTCAGCAATAACAACGCCAACGCCTGCTCTTTTATCTTTTGGAGAAAAATCAAAAAGATCGATTAACCCAACGCTTTGGTTGGTTTTACTACAACAAATTACAAGTCTAAGTTGTTGCGCTTGATAAATATCTTGCGTAGCATTTTGTAAATATTGCTGTAAAACATATTTGCTGTAGGGTGCAATGGTTGCGCTCACGTGCCAAATAGAAGTGTCATTTTCTATTTGATATAAAAAGTCTAAGTCTTTAGGTTCTAAAGCTCTTAAAAAAACATTTTCATTTTTAAGTATCATTATTTATTTGGAATTTCGATTGTTCCAGAAAACACAAATTGAGCAGGACCAATTAAAAATACGTTTTTATATTTACCTTTATCTACATCAAAAGTTACGCGTAAATGTCCGCCTTGTACTAATAAATCAATAGATTTTTGTGAGGCTAATTTGTTATGATACATGGCAATTGCAGCAGCTGTTGCGCCTGTTCCACAAGATAGAGTTTCGTCCTCAACACCTCTTTCGTAGGTTCGTAATCTAAAGGTATTTTCTTTTACTTGCTCAACAAAATTAATATTACTTCCTTGTTTACCGTACAAATCAGAATAACGAATTTGGGCACCAATAGTTTTAACATCAAATTGGTCAATATTTTTAACTAATTGAATGTGATGTGGTGAACCTGTATTTAAAAAAGTATAATCAACGTGAGTTTCGATTTTATTCACATCAATCATTTGTAAAGAAACAATATTATCGTGACTTATTTTAGCGTAATGTGGTCCATCAACGGCGATAAAGTTGGCGTCTTTCTCAAATATTTTAAGTTTGTTGGCAAAGGCAACTAAACATCTTCCGCCATTGCCACACATGGTACTTTCATTTCCGTCAGAGTTATAGTAAACCATTTTAAAGTCGTACCCTTCTTGATTTTCGAGTAGCATTAATCCATCTGCTCCAATGCCAAAACGTCTGTCGCAAATGTTTTTTATCAAGTTGGTATCATTTTTGGGAAATACATTCAAACGATTATCTAAAATAACAAAGTCATTTCCCGTACCTTGATATTTATAAAAAGTAAAATTCATAGTAATAAAATAAAGAACAAATTTACAAATAATTTAGTTTGAATTGTGAATGTGTTAATCAATGGTTAAATCGCTTTTACAACAATTAAAAGATGAATAATTTTAATGTTAAATAAATAAACTAATTATAAATCATGAACAAATTATCAAGCTTATTTACCGTATCCTTGTTAAGTGGCGCAATTACTTTAGGCGCTTATAAGTTATTTATAGAAGAAAAAAACAACAGCTTACCAAGTATACAAAACCAAACAAATCATAGCGTAAACCCAAATTTAAAAACAGTTAATTATGCTACAGAAAATACTGACTTTAGTATTGCAGCAGAAGCGGCTTTAGATTACGTGGTTCACGTAAAGAATATAACGGTATCCAAATACCAAACATATAGTTTACAAGATTGGATGTATGGCTACCAACCACAAACAAGAGAACGTACACAAATTGGTACAGGGTCTGGGGTTATTATATCTGAAGATGGGTTTATTGTTACAAACAATCACGTAATTCAGAACGCGACAGAGCTTGAGGTTACCTTAAATAATAACAAAACGTATAAAGCAAATGTAGTTGGTACAGATAGTAAAATGGATATTGCTTTATTGAAGTTGGATACTAAAGATACTTTTTCGTATGCTGTTTTTGGCAACTCGGACCAGATAAAAGTTGGTGAATGGGTTTTAGCTGTCGGAAATCCGTATAATTTAAATTCGACCGTAACAGCAGGGATTGTTTCTGCAAAAGCAAGAAATTTAACCAACGACGGTATTCAATCGTTTATACAAACTGATGCGGCTGTGAATCCTGGTAATTCGGGTGGGGCTTTAGTTAACACGCGTGGTGAATTAATTGGTATAAACACAATGATTTCCTCAACCACAGGTTCATATGTTGGTTACTCGTTTGCTGTTCCATCAAATATCACCAAAAAAATTATTGAGGATTTAATGCAGTTCGGAAATGTACAACATGCTGCATTAGGAATTGAGGGAGGTGAACTTAACAGTGCTGCGTCGAAAGAATTAAAACTTAATATTACTCAAGGTTTTTATATAAACAATGTAACTAAAAACTCGGGAGCTGAAAAAGCTGGATTGAAAAAAGGAGATGTTTTAATAAAATTAGATGAACAAAGGATTAATAATTTTTCGTCACTATCTTCTTACCTAAACAGTAAACGTCCTGACGATATTGTTAAAGTAACTTATGTTAGAGATGGAAAAGAAAATGAAGTAACCGTAAAATTATCTAAAAAAGAAACAGCGACACTACAGCATAATGGTATTTTGTTTGATAACATTACAGAAGCAGAGCAACAAAAATTTAGAATTAAAAACGGAGTTAAAATATCTGAAATTAAAAACAAAGACTACAAAGACTACGAAAATATTTTAAAAAATAGTATTGTAACCACAATCGATGGTTACGCAGTAAAAAACATCCAAGACGTTTCAAAAATATTAGCAAATAAAACCGAAAATCAGAAAACACGATTAGAGATTATAACAGCACAAGGGCAACAATTACAATTGATATTATAATTAAAAAACACTTCCAATTTATGGAAGTGTTTTTTTTAAAAGATATTTCCTATATTAATCATTAACATATATTTAACCTTATGAATATAAAGAATTAACGACAAAAGATAATATTTTCTTAGAATTTTTAGTCAATTTTAACCACATGAAAACTTTTTTCAATTAAAAAACCTTTTTTAACTAAAATCGCTGATTTTTTATTATCTTTACCGCGTCCGATTTTCACATATTTTTTTAATTTAATTCACTACGCATGGAGAAAAAAATACTTCTATTGTTATGTGGTATTGCACCACTAGTAGGATTTAGTCAAGTAGGAATAAATACTGCTAATCCGCAACAATTATTGCATATTTCTGGTAGCCCAACGCCTTTTGCTTCAGCACCTACTGTTGGAACTACATCTGTTAAAGTTATTGAGCCTACTATGACAATAGATGGTCTTAATACAACAAACAATCCTGCACACAATGCAGATCCAAACTCTATTCAACGAGTTTACGTGTCTGAAAATGGTGATTTGATGTTACGTAAAGGAAATTCAAACTTTTTGTTAGTTAATGAAATTGGAACCATAGACGAGAATACTGTTGGTATATCTGCTACGGGTGATAGCTACGAAAAAGTAAGTGTTGTTTTAAAATCTGTTAGTTTTACTTTGGATCAAGAAAGTATAGTTAACGTATCGGCATCTGTTGCGGCTAAAGTCGAAAATTTTGGTACAACATCATTAACGCTAAATCAAGACTTTGAATATCATTCTGCAATTTCATTTCAATTTACAAATGCACCTGCTGAAATGACGGATTTAGTTAACAAACAATTTTCTGAAACAAGCTTTAAACTTTTAACAGTTCAGCAAATCATTCAGAAAACAGATTATACCTTAACCTCAAACAAAAACTTAGTTTTAAAACCGGGTACTTATACTGTTGATCTTATTGGTAGTTTTAGTGGAAGACGTGATAAAAAAACTAGATTTGGTTACGACGATCAAAGAGAATATTTTAAAATTGTAGCAATTCCAACTAATAGAAAATAAGATATGAAAACATTAATCCCTTTATTAGTTTTAGGTTTTACTTCAGTAGCAACTGCTCAAAACCGTGTAGGTATTTTTAATGAAAATCCACAAACTACATTACAAGTTTCAGGACCAGTACAAAACGAAAATATTGGAATAGAAGGACAACAGGTAATTAGCCCGACAATTCGCGTAGAAGAATTGAATAGTACAAATAATCCCGACGTTTTTAATAACGGAATTATTTCATCTCCACTAAAAGTAAATAGTGACGGTGATTTAGTATTGGATGAAAATATCTTTACTGACACTAAAAACCTTTCTGATAATTATAGTTTTTTAACTCCAACAAACAGATTCGTGACAAGTAGTTCGAAAATTATTACTTCTAATTTAGAAGTAAAAGAACAATCTTTAGTACACGTACAAGCTACTATTACAGCAACAATACAGCAAACTAACTTTAATGCTGAAAATTTTAACACATCATCAAATATAAGTTCGTTTACACAATATAACGTTCAAGAAACTAAAAGGTTATATAGCTATTTTATAATTATTGATCAAGATGGTGTTAAACCAGATCAAATCTGTGGATTAAGTGACAGTTTCATTATCAATCGTTATCAGAGAAATAATGCAGCCTCAAGTATACCTACTTCAGTAATTACAGAAACATTTACTAAATTAGAACCAGGGAACTATAGCATAGAACATCATTTTGGATATGATTCTGGTGCTCAAACTAAAGCACCTTCTGAATTACCAGGTTTTTTTAGAGCGAATCATTCTGTCAATAATAACAACTATACGCTAACTGTTTATCCATTATAGTTATGAAAAAGATAATAGCCTCAATATTTTTTAATTTACTAACTATAGCAACATTTGCTCAAGTTGGTATTGGAACACAAAATCCTGAAAGAGACTTACACCTTGCTAAGACAGTTACACACGGAGGACAACTTCGCGTTGATGGTCTAAACAGTGCTAATCAAAGTTCTACATCCTCAAACTTAGGAGTATATGTAAACAAAGAAGGTACGGTAGTAGCAACTGAAGAAATTAGTGTTATATACGAATACAAATCAACAGGAAGTAATATTAATCCATACTTTCCTAAAGATACAATGTATGTAAAAACAACTCAGGAGTTTACAACAAAAAAAATTGGTCCAGATTTAAATTTCACGAATAAAGCACCTGGAATACTTTTTGTTTCTTTTCAGCCAAGAGTATCAATGATAGGTAATTCGGATGAAATTATGGGGAACTCATCAGCTAGAAATTTTGGTGTCAAAATTGTGATTAAAGATCAAGCCAATCAAATTGTGCACCACGTTACAAAACAAACACCACAAATTTATTCGAATCTAAATCAACTGACTGATGATGATTGTTTGAATGACCCTAATACAATAGACCCAAATACTTGTATTGAAGACTTTTATAATGCAATCGATTTAAATTTAAATTTAAGTACAACTGCTTTTTTAGAATCAGGAAATTACAAAATTGAAATTTACGGAATCGCTTTCAGAAGTAATGACATTACTAATAACGAAGAAAGTACTACAATTGATCCAACAACAGCAACTTATACTGTAACATACGATCACGATATACACTCAGAAATGAACGTATACATAATACATCCTTAATAAAATAAAGCTCAGTTTACACTGCCCCCAAAAAGTTAGACACTTTTGGGGGCATTTTTTATGGCAAGAAAAGTAAAATATGATGTAGCAT
>CANRKI010000021.1 GCA_947631175.1 uncultured Flavobacterium sp. | reverse complement strand
CAATATTAAAAAAGTAAAACATAAAAAAAGCCTCCAAATTTGGAGGCTTTTTTTATGTTTAGTTGTTTTCGAAATCTTAGATTGCGTCTACAATTGCATTTAATGTCGCTGAGGGGCGCATTGCTGCAGTTGTTTTAACGAAGTCAGCTTTGTAGTAACCTCCAATTTCTTGTGGTTGACCTTGTGCTGCAATTAATTCTTCGTTAATTTTTGCTTCATTCTCTTGCATTGCTTTTGCTACTGGAGCGAATTTAGCTGCTAAATCAGCATTTGCTGTTTGGTTTGCTAAAGCTTCTGCCCAATACATAGCTAAATAAAAGTGAGATCCACGGTTATCGATAGTTCCTAATTTACGTCCTGGAGATTTATCAGTTGCTAAGAATTTTGCATTTGCTTCATCTAAAGCATCAGCTAAAGTTTGTGCTTTTGCATTTCCTTGCGTTTGAGAAACATGCTCTAAAGAAGCTTGTAAAGCTAAGAATTCTCCTAATGAATCCCAACGTAAGTATCCTTCTTCGATAAATTGTTCGATGTGTTTTGGGGCAGATCCACCAGCACCTGTTTCGAATAAACCACCACCGTTCATTAATGGAACGATTGATAACATTTTTGCAGATGTACCAACTTCTAAAATTGGGAATAAATCTGTTAAGTAGTCACGTAATACGTTTCCTGTTACAGAGATTGTATCTAAACCTTGACGAATTCTTTCTACAGAGAATTTAGTAGCTTCGATTGGAGCTAAAATACGGATGTCTAAACCTGTAGTATCAAATTCTGGTAAGTATTGGTTTACTTTTGCAATGATTTCTCTATCGTGTGCACGGTTTTCGTCTAACCAGAAAACTGCTGGAGTAGCTGATAAACGAGCACGGTTAACTGCTAATTTAACCCAATCTTTAATAGGAGCATCTTTAGTTTGGCACATACGGAAAATGTCACCAGCCTCAACAGTTTGTTCCATATAAACATTTCCTTCAGCATCTACCACACGGATAGTTCCTTCTGCAGTTGCTTGGAAAGTTTTGTCGTGAGAACCGTACTCTTCTGCTTTTTGAGCCATTAAACCAACGTTTGGTACAGAACCCATTGTAGTAGGATCGTAAGCACCGTTAGCTTTACAGTCTTCAATTACAGCTGTATAAACACCAGCGTAGCAACGGTCTGGAATTAAAGCAAAAGTATCTTGTTGTTTACCTTCAGCATTCCACATTTGACCAGAAGTACGAATCATTGCAGGCATAGAAGCATCTACAATAACGTCTGATGGTACGTGTAAGTTCGTAATTCCTTTGTCAGAATTTACCATTGCTAAAGCAGGTCCGTTTGCAATTGCAGCATCAATAGCAGCTTTTACTTCTGCTTCTTGAGCGTGACCAGCTATTTTAGCGTATAATTCACCTAAACCATTGTTTGGGTTAAATCCAATTTCAGTAAATAAAGTTGCGAATTGAGCAAAAACGTCTTTAAAGTAAACAGAAACAACAGCACCAAAAATGATAGGGTCAGAAACTTTCATCATAGTAGCTTTTAAGTGAGCAGATAATAAAACTCCTGCCGCTTTAGCTTCTTCAACTGCTTGAGAAACGAATGCTTTTAAAGCAGCCATGTTCATTACAGATGAGTCGATAACTTCTCCTGCTTGTAATTTAGCTAAACCTTTTAATTCAGTTACAGCACCATCTTTAGCAACAAATTCAATTTTATATTGTGAGTCGTTAGCAACAGTTACAGATTTTTCTGTTCCGTAAAAATCACCAGCTGTCATGTGAGCAACTTTAGTTTGCGAAGTTGCAGACCAAGCTCCCATTGAGTGTGGGTGTTTTTTAGCATAGTTTTTAACTGCTTTAGGAGCACGACGATCCGAGTTACCTTCACGTAAAACTGGGTTTACAGCAGATCCTAAAACTTTAGCGTAAGCCGCTTTGTTTGCTTTTTCTTCGTCAGTTTGCGCGTCAGCAACGTAGTTTGGTACTGCGTAACCGTGTGCTTGTAATTCTGCAATTGTAGCATTTAACTGAGGAATAGAAGCCGAAATATTTGGTAATTTAATGATATTAGCTTCAGGAGTATTAGCCAACTGACCTAATTCTGCTAAAGCATCACCAATTTTTTGATCTTCTTTTAAATATTGTGGGAAATTAGCTAGAACGCGTCCTGCTAATGAAATGTCTCTTGTTTCAACTTCAACGTCTGCAGCAGATGTGAAAGCTTGAACGATTGGCAAAAACGAATAAGTTGCCAACATTGGCGCCTCATCAGTCAACGTGTAAATAATCTTAGATTTTGACATTTTTATAAAATTTAAATCGTAATCAATTAATAAATAAATCCTTGTGTAAAAAGGTTGAGCAAATATACTAAATAGCTCGTGAATAATGATGGAAAAAGTAGGTTTACGATACGAATTATCAGATTGTTAATTTGTAAAGAAAAAATTGAATAAAAGCTAAAATATTTATATCATTTTATTATTATTTATGGCTATAGGCTTAATTTTGTTGAACAAAATTAAGCGATTTTGTATATTGATTGAATATTTTATAGTGTTTTAAGCAAAAGACTAATAATAAAAAAAGCCAATTGCTATGCAATTGGCTTTATGTTTTAGAAAAAAACAAAGATTATTTACGACGTAATTCTTTGATTTTAGCTTTTTTACCAGTAAGTTCTCTGAAGTAGAAGATACGAGCTCTACGAACTTTACCTCTTTGGTTCACTTCAATTTTTTGTAAAGCTGGCATGTTGATTGGGAAGATACGCTCTACACCAACTGCACCTGACATTTTACGGATTGTGAAAGTTTCAGTAACTCCAGCACCTCTTCTTTGGATTACAACTCCTTTGAAGAACTGAGTTCTTGTTTTTTCACCCTCTTTAATTTCTGTATAAACAGTAATTGTATCTCCAGCTTTAAAATCTGGGAAATCTTTTTTTGTAACGAACTCGTCTTGAACGAATTTTAATAAATCTAAAGCCATTGCTTAAAATGTTATAAAGTTTACTCAGAGCAACATTCACGGGTCTCGCCAGAGGTTGGTCCAAATTTGGATGCAAATATACAATATTTGCAAATTATATTAAAATTTATTTTTGCCTAAATGGTTAAAAACCTATTCTCTATCTAATAAATCGGGTCTACGGTTTTTGGTGTGTTCGTATGCTTTTTGCTCACGCCATTTATCAATTTCTCCAAAATTTCCACTCAATAAAATATCCGGAACTTTCCAACCTTTATATTCTGCCGGACGTGTGTAAATTGGTGGCGCTAATAAATTATCTTGAAACGAATCTGTTAAAGCCGAAGTCTCGTTAGTTAAAACTCCTGGAATTAATCGAATAATCGAGTCGCAAAGTACAGCCGCACCAAGTTCGCCACCAGATAAAACATAATCTCCAATCGATATTTCGCGCGTAATAAAATGATCGCGCACACGTTGGTCTACACCTTTATAATGTCCGCATAAAATAATAATATTTTTAAGCATCGACATCGAGTTTGCCATTTGCTGATTTAACGTTTCACCATCTGGCGACATATAAATCACCTCGTCATATTCACGTTCCGCCTTTAACTTCGAGATACAGGCATCAATAGGTTCAATACTCATAACCATTCCTGCGCCGCCACCAAATTGGTAATCGTCAACATTTTTATGTTTGTTGGTGCTGTAATCACGTAAGTTATGAAAGTGAACCTCTACTAAACCCTTTGCAATAGCACGTTTTAAAATCGAAGCTTCAAACGGACTTTTAATTAAATCGGGTAAAACAGTAATAATATCAATGCGCATAATGGTATTTTTTTGCAAAAGTACATAAATAATCACGAAAGTGAAATAGTAATATAGCAAAGCCATTTCTTTGTTTTTTATTAGCGTTAGCTATACCTTTCAAACAAAGCACAACACCCGCTTTTCGCTATATCTTTTGTTTTGTACCTCACTACGTTTCGTTAAAAAACAAAAGGATGCCGCTTCAATCGGGGCTATTCACTTAAACATTTCTTATCAAACGTATTTTAAAAAACAATGACACAAAAAAAATCCATATCAAAAAATCGATATGGATTATTATATTATTTTCTAGGATTTCTACGTTCGTTTCTCAGCGGTCTTTCGGCCATTGGTTTACGATCTAGCTCTCTAGATTTATCGTTAGTTGCATTTTCACGACGTTCATTACGTGGCACACGCGCTTGTCTTTGACTTTGTTTTTCGCGAGGGAAATTACGTTTTGCTTGTGGCAACTGTGGACCTTGCTCAACAATATGCTTTTCAGAATGTTCTAAAATCGTATTTAGTTCTTTCATTTCAGCAGCAGTCAAATTTCTGTATTTACCAACAGGAACATCTAAGCCAATGTTTAATACCTTTACACGTTTTAAGTGCGATACTTCGTAATCAAAATATTCACACATTCTTCGAATTTGGCGGTTTAGTCCTTGAGTTAAAAATATTCTGAAAATGTTTTTACTAATTTGTTCAACTCTACATTTTTTTGTAATCGTATCTAAAATAGGCACTCCGTTTCGCATTCCTTCAATAAATCTATCAGTTATAGGTTTATTTACAGTTACGATATATTCTTTTTCGTGGTTGTTACTTCCGCGTAAAATTTTATTAACAATGTCTCCATCGTTGGTCATTAAAATCAAACCTTCAGAATCTTTATCTAAACGTCCAATCGGGAAAATGCGTTCGTGGTAGTTAATATAATCAACAATATTGTATTTTACCTCTTGGTTGGTGGTGCATTCAATACCAATAGGTTTATTAAAAGCGAGGTAAGTAAAAGCTTCTGTTTTAGGTTTAATAAGTTCCCCGTCCACACAAATTTCATCTTCTGTAGATACTTTTGTTCCCATTTCTGGTACCAATCCATTAACGGTAACGCGTCCTTCATCTATTAAACGATCGGCTTCGCGGCGTGAACAATATCCGCTTTCTGATAAAAATTTATTTAGCCTTTTTTTATGATCTTCCATAGCCGCAAAGATACATTATTTTACGATTAATTTTCGTCCCAAATAAATTTCTCTATTTCTAAAAAAATAGAATCATCTTGTAAAGCGTGTCCTTTTCCGGTGGTTTTTAAAAGTGTTGCGTTTTTCCAAGTTTTTATAATTTGTTGGGCATTGCTAAAGTTTACTGTGGTATCTTCGGTATCGTGTATCACAAGTCCTTTAGTTTGGTAGTCACGTGTAAAGTTAATGGTACGTGCGGTGTTTTTTTCAAAATTAAAGCGTTTTTCAATAAAGCGTAAAAAATGACGATATGCTTTATCATTCATTCCAATTAATTTTTTGTAATAATCTGCAATCGAAGTAAATTCGAACGGCGCTCCCATAATAATCATTTTTTTTATAGAAGGCGAATTGTGAATAGATTGATGATAAAGCGACACAGCACCACCCATTGAGTGGCCAATTACAATTTCGGGCTCGTATTTGTTTATAACCAATTGCAAATAATTGGCATATTCTAAAACGTTAAGTTCCTCACCGCCCGATAAACCTTGAGCAGGTGCATCTAACGAGATAAAAGTATAGCGTTTAAATTTTAAAAAATAAATAAGCCAACTCCAACGCATCGAGTTGCTTTCCCAGCCGTGTACCAGCAAAACTTTTTTAGGACCGTTTTCCCACTTATAAACCTGAACTTTTTTCTGGTTTAATTCAATATATTCTTTATCAGCAATAATATGTAGCGGATTCAATTCTTTCAAAGTCAACTTTCCTTCGCTAGGTCTAGAAAAAAAACGATACGCAATTGCCGATGCCCATTTAGGATTTAAGTAATCAATTGTATTAATAATAACCCCAAGCGATTTTGTTTTAATTTCGTATATAATTTTTCCGTTCATTGCTTTATCACTTAAAAAAAGTTAGTATCGTCCTTTTACGTGTAAATTTAATGAAAAAATACCGAACTACATTTCGAGATATATTTTAAGATAAAATAATTTATTTTCGTAATTTTGCAGTGAAAATTAGGTACGCTTAATTTAAATATTTTAAAGATATAGACTAATGATATTACCAATTATAGGATACGGAGATCCAGTTTTACGAAAAGTAGGAACAGACATAACAAAAGATTATCCAAATGTACAAGAGTTAATTACAAATATGTTTGAAACTATGTACAAGGCATACGGAGTAGGTTTGGCAGCACCACAAATTGGATTACCTATTCGATTATTTGTTATTGATTGTGATGGTTTTAGCGACTCTGAGGACTTAACGCCAGAACAACAAGCACAATTAAAAGGATTAAAAAAAGTTTTCATTAACGCTAAGATTACTAAAGAAGAAGGCGAAGAATGGGCTTTTAACGAAGGATGTTTATCAATTCCAGAAGTTCGTGAAGATGTTTTTAGAAAAGAACGCATCACTATTGAGTATTTAGATGAAAATTTTGTTGCACATACTGATGTTTTTGACGGTTTAGCTGCACGTGTTATTCAGCACGAATACGACCATATCGAAGGTGTTTTATTTACAGATAAAATCTCATCTTTAAAAAAACGATTGAATACCAAAAAATTAAACAATATCATGGAAGGTAAAGCCTACCCTGATTATAAAATGAAATTTATCAATAAAAAAGGAAGATAATCTGATTGTTATTTAAAATAAAATTAGATATTTGCCTTCCTATTAATAAAAATGTTTATGAGCATAGAAAGAATTTTATCAATCACTGGTAAACCAGGATTATACGAATTAAAATTACAAACAAGAACTGGATTCGTTGCTGAATCTTTAATCGATGGAAAAAAAATAACTGTAGGATTACGTTCTAATGTAAGCTTATTATCAGAGATTTCTATTTATACAAATGACGGAGAAATTAAATTAGCTGAGGTTTTCGCTAACATTGCAAAAAAAGAAAACGACGGTCCAGCTATTTCACATAAAGAATCTAACGACGTGTTAATTAACTATTTTACAGAAGTTTTACCAGACTTTGACCAAGATAGAGTTTACGTTTCGGACATTAAAAAAGTTATTAACTGGTATAACTTAATTCAAGCAAAAGGTTATATTACAGCTGCTGAAGTTGCCATTGAAGAAACAACTGCAACTGAAGAATAATAAAACTTTAAAAATAAAATGTAAATAAATCCTACCTTTGCGTAGGATTTATTTTTTGTATATGAATACTAGAGAACAACAACTCCAAGCCTTTAATAAACTGTTAGACGTAATGGACGAATTGCGCCAAAAATGTCCGTGGGACAAAAAGCAAACCTTCCAATCTTTACGAAACAATACTATTGAAGAAGTTTATGAACTAACAGATGCTATTTTAGATGGTGACGTAAACGAAATTAAAAAAGAACTAGGCGATGTATTACTACATTTGGTTTTTTATGCAAAAATAGCCAGTGAAACCAATAGCTTTGATATAGGAGATGTAGCCAATAGTATAACTCAAAAATTAATTGATAGACATCCACATATTTACGGAGATTTAACTTTAGAATCAGAAAATGAAGTTGCCGAAAATTGGGAGAAATTGAAACTTAAGGAAGGAAATAAATCGGTTCTTTCTGGCGTTCCAAAATCGTTACCAGCGGTAATAAAAGCCAGCCGAATACAAGAAAAAGTAAAAGGTGTAGGTTTTGATTTTGAAAAGCCAAGTCAAGTATGGGATAAAGTACAAGAAGAAATATCTGAGCTTAAAACCGAGATTGAAGAGAAAAATCAAGACAAAATTGAGGCCGAATTTGGTGATGTTATGTTTAGCCTAATAAATTACGCCAGATTTATTAATGTAAACCCCGAAACAGCTTTAGAACGTACCAATAAAAAGTTTATTAAACGTTTTCAATACATTGAAAAAATTGCAGACCAAAAAGGAAAATTAATTACCGATTTAACTTTGCAAGAAATGGATGAGATTTGGGAACAAGCAAAAAAAGAAGCATAGATGGAACAAGAAAATTTTAGAGAAATATTATTTCAGTACGAAAGTAATATTACTAATGAGGAAATTACAGAGGCTTTATGGGCCGAAATTGTAAATGCTGAAGAAAATCAATATATGCTTTACAGCATTCCGTTGCATGGTTTTATGATTGCACCTGGTGATATTTTTGTAGCAGTTGAGGAAGAAGTAGAAGGGGAGACTTTTTTAGTTTTTGATCACGTTACAAATTATTCTGGTAACTCGGTGATACAAGTAATTATTCCAGAAGAAGAGCACACTGCTGAGGTTGAAGAAAAATTAAATGATTTAGCTAGTGAAGGTTGCCATTTAGATAAAATAAATGAAAATATAATTTTAATGGCCGTTCCGTTTGAGGTTGACTTCAATGCGGTTAAAAGCTTACTTGATGGTTTAGCTGCTACTGAGGTTTTAGATTATGCAGAGCCAATTATATCAGATAAACATCAGGAAGATATTGCTGATGCAGAGATGAAGAATTAAATAAAAAAGTTCAGAATAATATGTTTTTATTCTGAACTTTTTTTATGCTTTATTTTTAGCCCCGATGGGAGCAGCATCCTTTTATCTAGTGTAACGAAATAAAAGGTACAGCGGGAATATGGTTTATTTTGTAACCAATAGTTTATGCTCCAAAAGGAAAAAACAAACGTCACAACGAAAAGGTTGCGACGTTTTTTTTATAATTGTTGGTCTAAAGTCGCTTTTAAATCGGCTTGGCTCACAAAACCTTCGCGTTCAAAAACTTTTTGTCCGTTTTTATATACTAAAATAATAGGTAAGGCTTGGTAACCTAAATCTAAAACCAACTGTTTGTTTTGGTCGGCGTCAATTTTAATGATTTTTACTTTAGCATCGTAATCGGTTTTAAATTGTTCGATGTACGGAGCCATTTTTTTACAAGGACCACACCATTCGGCATAAAAATCGATTAAAACAACCGGATTTTCGTTCACCATTTTATTGTATTGCTCTAGTGTGTATTGGCTTTTTTGGGTTGGCGTTGCGTGTGTTTTGCTCCAATTCATGTATCCGCCTTCTAGTTCGATCACATTTTTAAAACCAAGATTTACCAGCTTGTCCGACGCTTTTTTACTACGACCGCCACTTAAACAATACACGTAAACTGGTTGATTTTTATCTAACTTTTCTACTTTTTGCGCAAAATCGGCTCCATTCCAATCTATATTTTGGGCATTATCAATTGCACCTTTGCTAAACTCGGCAGGTGTACGAACGTCTAAAATTTGAGCATTAGGCGTTTTTATAGCGGTTTCAAAAGTAGTTACGTTAACTAATTTATAGTTGTTTTGCGCTTCGCTTTGGCAAGATGCTACTGCTAAAGTAAGAGCGAATACCGCAATTTTAATTGTTTTTAACATGATTTAGATATTAAATATTTTATATGATTGTAAGGTTTGTTTTACTATTTCTTCTGTTCTGTCGGCATGAGTGTCCGAGATAAAAAGTTGGCCAAAGGTTTGGTCGTTTACCATCTCAACAATTTTAGCAACACGATTTGCGTCGAGTTTGTCAAAAATATCATCAAATAACAAAATTGGTGCCACACCCGATTGTTTTTTGATGAAATCAAACTGTGCGAGTTTTAAAGCAATTAAAAAAGATTTTTGTTGCCCTTGTGAACCAAACTTTTTAATGGGATGGTTATGAATTTCAAAGGCTAAATCGTCTTTATGAACTCCAACGGTTGTGTATTGCACGGCTCTGTCTTTGGCTAAATTTTGCTGAAAAAGGTCTTTTAAATCATTTTCAAATAATTGTGATTCGTATTTAATTTGAACCTGTTCGGCTTGATCTGTAATTTTAGCATGATATTTATTGAAAATGGGTTCGAATTGCTTGATAAATTCAATACGTTTTTGATGAATATTCTGGCCAAGTTCAATTAGTTGATCGTTGTAAATTTCGAGCGTTTCGTTATCAAAAGTTCGATTTACAAAAAAATATTTTAGCAAAGCATTTCGCTGTTGCACAATTTTTTGGTAGTTTATAATTTGTTGTAAATAAATAGGATCGAGAAGTGAGATTACACTATCCATAAATTTACGACGGGTTTCGCTACCATCAATAATTAAATCCTGATCTGATGGAGATATAATTACCAAAGGTATAAAACCAATATGATCCGAAAAGCGTTCGTAAGGTTTGTTATTGCGTTTTAAAATTTTCTTTTGTCCTTTTTTTAAGCTACAAACAATTTGCTCTTCGCGCTCATTTTTTTCAAAAATACCATCAATTACAAAAAAATCTTCTCCGTGTCTGATGTTTTGTACTGCTAATGGGTTAAAATAACTTTTGCCGTAAGCTAAATTGTAAATTGCGTCAAGAATATTTGTTTTGCCTTGACCATTTTTTCCAACAAAGCAATTAATTTTAGCATCAAAGTTAAAAGACTTTTCTTCGATGTTTTTATAATTGAATAAAGAAAGTGATTTTAACTGCACGCGATTAGTTTTTTTAAATGAATTAGATTTATATATTTGTAAAAGCGAAATTATAAAAATATAAGTTATAAGAACTTTAATATTTCAATAAAAATTATATTTTTGCGGTCAATAAATTCTTAATAAATGGCAACATATAATAAAAGAGGTTACAAGCAACCAAAACCTGAAGAGGAAAAAACTGAAAATCAAGTAGATCAATTTGAAGAAGTAGTTGTAGAAGAAGGAAGCACAACTGAAGTGTTTGAAACTTTAGATGAAAAAGCAAGTATTTTTCAGGACTTTTTTGTTAAAAATCAAAAAATCATCTTTGGAGTAGTTGGTGCTGTAGCAGGATTAGCTCTTATTTATGGATTATATTCTAAATTTGTTGTAGAACCAAAAGAAACAGAAGCAGCAGGCGAAATGTTTCAGGCACAACAATATTTTGATCAAGCGGGTAATGGCTTTGCAGCTGACTCGTTATACAATTTAGCTTTAAACGGAGGTGAAGGTAAATACGGTTTATTACGTATTATCGAAGATTACTCAGGAACTAAAGCGGCAAACTTAGCACAGTTTTATGCAGGTTTATCTTATTTAAATACAGGAAAATTTAAAGAAGCAATTAGCCATTTAGAAAAATATAAAGCAGAAGATAAAATTACTAAACCATTAGCATTAGGTGCAATTGGAGATGCTTTTGTTGAAAATGGACAAAAAGAGCAAGCTTTAGATTATTATACTAAAGCAATAAATGCTGATAAAAACGAATTTACAACGCCAAGATTTTTATTTAAAGCAGCTAACTTAAGCATAGAATTAGGTAAAAAAGCAGATGCGTTAAAATATTTTACACAAATTAAAGAGCAATATCCAATGGCTAATGAAGCCGCTAATATTGACGGTTACATTGGGTTAGCTCAATAAAAAAAACAATAATGGCAACAGCAAACAAAAACTTATCTAATTACGATAAAAATGCGCTACCAAATGCTAAAGACTTTAAATTTGGCGTGGTAGTGTCTGAATGGAACGATAAAATTACCAACGGTTTATATCAAGGTGTTTTTGATACATTGGTAGATTGTGGTGCCCAACCAGAAAATATAATTAGATGGGATGTACCAGGAAGCTTTGAATTAATTTTTGGTGCAAAGCAGATGCATGAAAATTTAAATTTAGACGCAGTTATTACAATAGGATGCGTTATTAAAGGTGAAACCATGCATTTTGAATTTGTTTGTGAAGGAGTAACACAAGGTATTAAAGACTTAAATGTTAAGTACAGTGTACCAACAATTTTTTGTGTGTTAACAGATAATAACGAACAACAATCTATTGACAGAAGTGGTGGTGTACACGGTAATAAAGGTACAGAAGCTGCGGTAGCTGCCTTAAAAATGATTGCGTTAAATTCCCTTGCCAAAAACAAATAGAATTTATTAGTTTTTATATAAAAGTCATCTCTTTTTTGAGGTGACTTTTTTTTTAGCCCCGATAGTAGCGGCATCCTTTTTTAGTTGGCTGAGGTTCTCGAAGCTAACTAATAAAAGATATAGCGAATAGCGGGAAAAAGGATTAATTTTTAGCCCAAACGTTTAGGCTACTAAAAAAATAAATGATATACTTGCTACGTATTTTAATTTCATTTTGTGTTAAGTATTTTAATTCCAACATATAATTACAATGTTCAGCCTTTAGTAGAGGCTTTGGTTTTGCAATGCGCTGAATTTGATAATATTGAGGTTGTTGTTTTTGATGATGCGTCGCCTAATTTACCAGCGGATAATTTAAAAATAAACGATTATAAAAATTGTTTTTTTAAGATTTTACCTATTAATGTAGGTCGAAGTGTGATACGAAACCAGTTGGTTCAGGCAGCTAAATACGATTGGATTTTGTTTTTAGATGCTGATGTTATGCCTGTTAAATTGGACTTTATTCCCCAATATTTAAATGCGATTGCTAGTGGTTTTGATGTAGTTTATGGTGGTTTAGCCTACGAAAAACAAATGCCAAAACCTGGTTTTAAATTGCGTTGGTATTACGGTAACGCGCGTGAGGCTTTAACTTTAAAAGAACGTAATTTAAAAAAGCCAAACGATTTTTTATGTTCGAATGTATTGATAAAAAAGAAGGTTTTTGAAACGGTTTTGTTTCCGGCAAATTTACGAAATTACGGATACGAGGATTTAATTTTTAATTTAGAAATTGTAAAAAATAACTTTCAAATTTTACAAATCGAGAACGAGGTTTATCATTTAAATATTGAAAGTGATTCAGTATTTTTAGAAAAAACGGATTTAGCGCTTTCTAATTTAAATTTTTTATTACAATCTAAAATTCTTAATCCGGATGAAATAAAAATTGCTAAGTATGCCAATTTTTTAAGTTCTAATATTCTCATTTTTATAATCTCGAAACTAAGATTAGTAACTTTTTTTAAGTTTTTAACTCTACACTTTCCTAAAAATATATTGTGGTTTGATTTATACAAACTAACCTATCTTATAAAAAAACAAAACGCATAATCAATTTGATTATGCGTTTTACTTTATAAAATTCTCCCCAGAATTTTACTTCCTCCCTCAATTTTTACTCATTAATATTTTATTTTCAGACATTTAATGACCTGAACTTTTTACTAAAATTGTTTTGCAAATATATAGTTAATATCAACTTAAAAACATACCTCATTTGGTGTATTTTTTGGTGTTTTGGATGGTTTTGTAAAAAAAAGTCTGAGTTTTTTAAAAACTCAGACTTTTTTTTATTCCGATTCAGTTTGTCCCATCATCATTAAATAAGCTTTTAAAAACTCATCAATGTCTCCGTTCATTACCGCATCCACATCACTGGTTTCAAAACCAGAACGAACGTCTTTTACCAATTTATAAGGATGCATAACGTAGTTACGTATTTGTGATCCCCATTCAATTTTCATTTTATTGGCTTCGATTTCGTCTCGTTTTGCTTGTCTTTTCTTCAACTCAATTTCGTAAAGCTGCGATTTTAATAATTGCATGGCTTTTGTTTTGTTGTCAAGTTGTGAACGAGTTTCCGAATTTTCGATGATAATTCCGGTTGGATGGTGGCGTAAACGCACGGCAGTTTCTACCTTATTTACGTTTTGCCCTCCAGCTCCCGAGGATCTCATGGTTTCCCACGAAATATCAGAAGGCGAAATTTCGATCTCAATAGTATCATCAGCAAGCGGATACACATAAACAGATGCAAATGATGTATGACGTTTAGCATTGCTATCAAAAGGAGAGATACGTACCAAACGATGCACTCCGTTTTCGCCTTTTAAGTATCCAAAAGCATAATCGCCCTCAAACTCTAGGGTTACAGTTTTAACACCTGCAACTTCACCTTCCTGAAAGTTAAGCTCTTTAATTTTATAACCTTGTTTTTCGCCCCACATTATGTACATACGCATTAACATGGCAGCCCAATCGCAAGATTCGGTTCCGCCAGCACCTGCTGTGATTTGTAAAACGGCACTCATACTGTCTCCTTCGTCCGAAAGCATGTTTCGGAATTCCAGATTTTCAATATGAGAGATAGTATCTAAATATTGTTGCTCTACTTCAGCTTCAGTAACTTCTCCTTCTTTAAAAAATTCAAGTAAAATTTGTAATTCTTCGTTTAAGGCATTTCCTTTTTGAAAGTCTTCGACCCACTTTTTCTTTGATCGAATATTTTTAACAATTACCTCGGCTTGTTTTGGATTGTTCCAAAAATCAGGAGCAAAAGTTTTTTCTTCTTCGTTTGTAATTTCTATAAGTTTTTTATCGATGTCAAAGATACCTCCTTAACGCACCAAGGCGCTCAATAATACTCTTCAGTTGTTCTGAGTTTACCATAATTAATGTATTTTTACTTTATACAAATTTAGACAATACTTTTAATAAAATGGAAATTAATTTAACGAGTGATACCGTGACCAAACCATCGTTTGATATGTTACAAGCGATGATGAATGCAGAGGTGGGTGATGATGTTTTTAATCAAGATTTGACCGTAATTGCGTTGCAAAAAATGATGGCTGATTTATTTGGAATGGAAGCCGCTTTATTTTTTCCGTCTGGAACTATGGCGAACCAAGCCGCTATAAAATTGCATACGCAGCCAGGTGAGCAATTAATTTGTGATCATTATTCGCATGTTTATTTGTATGAATCAGGAGGAGCTGCTTTTCATAGCGGAGTTACTTGTGCAACTATTATTGGAGATAGAGGTATGATAACAGCTGAGCAAGTTTTAGAAAAGATAAATGATCCCGAAGCTTTTTATGAGCCTAAAACGGCTTTAGTTTGTATAGAAAATACGACAAATAAAGGTGGTGGCGCTTGTTATGATATAAATGAATTACATCGTATAAAGCAGGTTTGTGCTACTAATGGTTTAAAGTTGCATTTAGATGGTGCTCGACTTTGGAACGCTTTGGTGGCTAAAAAACAACATCCTAAAATGTTTGGAGAAATTTTTGATACAATTTCTGTCTGTTTTTCTAAGGGGTTGGGTGCTCCAATTGGCTCGATGTTACTTGGTGATGCGGCAACAATTAAGCGAGCTGTAAGTATTAGAAAACTGATGGGTGGCGGTATGCGACAAGTTGGTTATTTAGCTGCAGCTGCTATTTATGCGATACAAAACAATGTTTCTCGTTTGGAGCAAGATCATTTTAGAGCTAAGGAATTGGGACATTATTTATCGCAGTTAAATTGGGTAGCTTGTGTGCAACCAATTGAAACGAATATTGTGATTTTTTCGGTTACACCTTCTGTTAATTATTTGCAGGTGATTACTGTTTTAAAACAAAACGGAATCCATATAAGTGCATTAGGTAAAAATAAATTGCGTATGGTTACGCATTTAGATTATACGCAAGAAATGCATATATCGGTATTAGAAAAATTAGTATTGTTAGATTTTAACGTTTAACACTTTTATATATGTTGATAAAAAAAGCTGCGTAAAATACGCAGCTTTTTTTAGTTTATTTTACAGGCTTAACTTTGTATCCTTGTTTTTTTAGTAAGGTAATTACTCCGTTTTCTCCAGCTAAATGAGCGGCTCCAACACCAAAAAATGTAGCTTGCTCTTTTGATTTTTCGATAATGATAGGTACCCAGTTTTTATTTCTATTTACTAGTAAATCTTCATTAAATTGATTTACGGTTTGTAAATCTGATTCGCTAATGATTTTCATTAAGTCATTTAAATTTTCATCCTGATATAAAGTTATCAGCTTTTCCATTTCGCTAAAATCTTTTTTCTCGATACTTTCTAGCATTTTATTTAAATCCTCGATTTGTTTTTCGTAAGGAATTTTATCGAAAATAGCCAATTGCGATTCCATGGTTTCTAAGCCGTACACTTTTTCATTTTGTTCTTTCGTTATTTTCATTAATTCGTTTTCAAATGATTGCACAGGGCAGCTAATCATTTTTGTGTAAAAAAGCGATTGAAAAAAGAAAGGTTTATAGGTGTCTACATAACTAAGCGGCATGCCAAAATTTTCTTTAAGAAATTTGTCAATTTTTTCGGCTTGTTCTTTTGTTACTAGTTGTGATATTTTTTTACCATCTGTCATTTGTAACTTCCCCATCATCTTGGTTGCCATTTCAGGATCAGTCATATCAAATTCTAAAAACAAACGTTCTGTTTTGTTTAAAGCATCTATAACTTTTGGTTTTAAAGTTGCGTCACAGGTTATATGTATGGTACCAAATAAATAGGATGGTTTTTCGATACCTTTACCTGATATTTCCCATAATAATGTATTTTGTTTTTGGGCATAAAAAGATGTTGTGCTTAAAAGTACAAGTGCTGTAGTGCAAATAATTTTTTTTATCATAAGTCAAGTTTCTTTAATTCTTCGTAGTTTCTATTTAATTTTCTAATTAATCTTCCGTATAATAAATTATACAGCAAGTAATACAATCCAATTAAGATAGAAAAGCTTATTAATAATCCTAAACCAAAACCTAAGTATGTTGCAAATTTGTTTTCTATGGTTTCAATTTTATTGATTACGGGATCGTAAAGTATAGCTGCTACAATATATATCACACAGGTAATTGCCATTAGTGATAAATTATAAATGATGTAATAGTTGGTTATTCGTTTTGTTTTTAAAATGTTGGACATCAAATTTTTTAAATTATCAGTCACATTAATTTTTTTGTAGTTGTTATAAAATAAATAAACAAATCCTATTACAATAATATAGTGAATATAGGTTAGTACATTTATAATATGATATACGTGATATTGTGTTAACGTTTCTGTGTTTGCGTTGGTTCTGTTTACAAAAAAATCGAGTGCAGTAATAACTACTAGTTCAATAATACTTATAATCAAAATCCATTTTACAGTGGAAATTGATTTTTTGTGCAGCATTTTATATAACTCAATCTGATCGTATTTTGGATAATTCTGTTGAGAATTTTTCCAATTATTTTTTAAAATATCTAGTTCATCCATTTTAAGGAAAGTGTTTATGGATTTAAAATTTTTTTCAACTTTGTTTTAACTCTATTCATTTTAACCCTTGCGTTTACTTCTGAGATTCCAAGAGTTTCTGCGATTTCGACATAATCTTTATCCTCTAGATAAAGTAAAATCAATGCTTTTTCAATGTCATTTAATTGTTGAATAGCCTGATAAAGTAGTTTTAATTGTTCTTCTTGTTCGTAATTATAATCAATATTTTCAATGTGATGAAAGTTGGCATTATATTCCCGAGTTTCAATATTTCTAGATTTTTTTCTATATAATGAAATAGCCGTATTTAGGCTCACCCTATAAGCCCATGTTGTGAATTTGGAATCCCCTCTAAACTGTGGATAAGCTTTCCATAACTGAATGGTAATTTCCTGAAATAAGTCTTTATGAGAATCCTCGTCTGTGGTATAAATCCTACAGACTTTGTGTATAATATTTTGATTTTCTTGAAGTTGTGAGATAAATGCTTTCTCGGTTTCATTTTTCATACAATAACATTAGTAGTTGTTTAGTTATGTTTGTTACACTAATAATACATAAATTTTTCTTAAATAGTAGCTTAATTGAATATCTTGTCATTGAAAATATTTAATTCAGAAATAAAAATTACTGCCATTTATAAAGGGTTATTGTATTTTAATTTGTAATTTTGTAATCAAATAAGAAGAATTAGATTATGATGAATATACCAGACTCTAGCAATCCTAGAGTTGTAATTGTTGGTGGTGGATTCGCCGGAATCTCTCTTGCGAAAAAACTTAAAAATAAAAAGTTTCAAGTTGTACTATTAGATAAGCATAATTATCACAATTTTCAACCTTTAATGTATCAGGTTGCAACAGGTGGTTTAGAGGCAGGTTCTATTGCGTACCCTTTACGTAAAACGGTACAACAACATAATGAAACGTTTTTCCGTATGGCGAACGTAGAATCGGTTGATACTACAAACAAAAAAGTAAAAACTGATATTGGAACCATATATTACGATTATTTAGTTTTAGCTACTGGGTCTACAAATAATTTCTTTGGAAATAAAGAAATTGAAAAAAACAGTATGGTTATGAAATCTATTCCTGAGGCTTTAGATATTCGTAGTCTTATTTTACAAAATTTTGAACTTGCTTTACAAACAAACGATATTGACGAGCGTAAAGCACTAATGAATATTGTGATTGTTGGAGCTGGACCTACAGGTGTTGAGTTAGCTGGTGCATTAGCCGAAATGAAAAAGGCTGTATTTCCTAAAGATTATCCAGATTTAGATATCTCGATGATGGAAATTAATTTAGTGCAAGGTGCTGATAGAGTTTTAGATGCAATGTCAGCTAAATCATCTGCAGCTGCGGCTAGGTTTTTAAAACAATTAGGTGTAAAAATACATTTAAATGTACGTGTAACCAACTACGACGGTTCTGTTGTAACAACAGCTAATGATTTAGATTTTATCTCTAAAACTGTAATTTGGTCTGCTGGTGTTAAAGGTTGTACTGTACAAGGAGTAGAAGAGGCGGTTGATAGAGCTTCACGTATTCGTGTTAATGAATTCAATCAAGTAGAAGGATTTACCGATGTATTTGCTTTAGGTGATGTTGCTGCAATGTACGGTGAAAAATATAAATTTGGTCACCCAATGATGGCACAACCTGCTATACAACAAGGAGAATTATTAGCCGATAATTTAGAAAGATTAGAAACAAAACAAAAGCTTAAAACTTTTGAGTACAACGATAAAGGATCGATGGCAACTATTGGACGTAATAAAGCAGTAGTTGATTTACCTAAATTCCACTTTAACGGTGTGTTTGCATGGTTTGTATGGATGTTTGTTCACTTAATATCATTAATTGGTTTTAAAAATAGGGTACTCGTTTTTTGGTCATGGGTTTATAACTATTTTGTATTTGATAGAGAATCTCGTGTAATTATCAGAAAATACCAAAACCAGAATAAATAAAAAAGGATCCAAGGATCCTTTTTTTTATGTTTTTATTTTATTGATATATTCTTGCGGTCTAATTCCCATAACTCTGAAAAAAATATTACTAAAAGCAGATAAACTCATGTATCCCACTTTTACCGCAATTTCATAGACATTCAACTTTTTTTCTACCATTAATTCCAAAGCACTAGAGATTCGAATCGCTCTCGAAAACTTTACATAGCTCATTCCAATATCTTCTTTAAATAAACGTGATAAAGTGCGAGTACTAAAACCAAACTCTTTGGCAATTTCTTCTAAACTATAATTTGTCTCTAAATTCTCACGTAAAAACTGACCTATTTTAATCAAGCGCTTGTCTTTTGGATACGGGTGTTGTATCGGAAAATTCGCTACTTTTTGACACATTTTAGGCAAATTACTTTTTATAGCTTTCAAAAAATAAAATTTATCCATTTCACTATCTTCAATACAACCTCTCCAATCTTCGGTATACAAAATCATTTCACGTAATAAATCATCAACCAAATAAACATTAGCTTCGTTATAAAAAATATCATCGTTAGGTTGAATAAGCATATACAAACCAAAAAGTTTGATTTGAGTAGAGTGTGAAACAATGTAATGTGAAACATTGGATGGAATCCACAAAAAACAGCGCCCAGGAATGTAATAATGTTGTTGATTTAAAAACACATGTAAAACGCCACCTTCGGCATATATCAGTTGTCCGTGAGTATGTTGATGTTCAATTGTTTGAATCTTTGAACTCGAGAAATTGTAAACATAAAATTCAGACTTACAATGTTTTATTTTATTTATAGTGGATGTGTTCATGTGTATAAAACTATTAAAAATGGCTTAAATGAGCAAATGTTTGTCATTTTATACAATATAAGATTACTTAAATGCATAATACCTTTGTAACGAAAAAAACAAAAGTATTTATATGAAGAGATTATTATGCTGACTTTAGCTCTGTTATCATGTATATTTTTTGGTCAAAATGATAAAAATTTGACACACAAATTAAAACTAAACGAGGCTATTTCGATAGCGATGAATCAGAATAAAAAAATACTTTCTAAAAAAGTAGATCAGCAAATAGCTAAAAGTAATGAAAAGATTGTTTTTAATGAACAATTACCCGAAAATAGAAGGCCACTATTCGTACAATAGAATGTCCAGATTACGTCAATATCAAAATGGAGGGTTTAAAGGTGGACCAACCTAATACTTTTTAAAACGCTCTATGTACGAACTTGATGGATCTGCAGTTTTGCCTATTTATTAAAGGCGGTAAACTACAACGTGATAAAAAAATTGCAAAGACCGAAACTGAAATTGCTGAAATTGGAATCGAAAAATCAGAGAAAGATTTAAAAATGGAAATTGTTTCGGGGTATTTAACAGCCTACAGTTTGCACGAGCATTTGAAAGTGATTTTAGATCATATAAACGAAGATAATGTAATGGTAAATCACATAAAAAATTTGGAGAAAAATGGTGTGGTTACTTTTAACGAGATTCTTCGTGCAGAACTCCAATTAAAACAAGATAGCTTAGAGTATATTACTATTAAAAACGATATTAAAATACAAAACGAGCAAATGAAATATTATTTATCGGCTCCAAATGATTTTGTGATTGAAATAGATACTATCGGAATTATAAATATACATGAAAAGGTTACAAATTTATCGGACATAATTGCAAAAGATCATCACGAAAACCAAATTTTAAAAATAGGTACACAAGAACTTAAAGTTAAAGATTTGGAGATAAAAAGCCAAAAATCTGATTATTTGCCAACTATAAATTTAATTGCGCATTACAAATTAAGTTATCCAAATTATATGTTTTTTCCGCCCGAAAATTATGCTTACACTTTTGGTTTTTATGGACTTGATGTAAAGTGGAACTTATCTAATATTTATACTAATCATGAAAAAGTAAAACTTCAAAAACTAAAACACGAAAATCAAAAACTCGAACACGAAGAGTTAGAAGAAAAAGTAAGTTTTGAAGTTAAAAAAGCGTATACAAAATTTATTGAAGCTCAAGAAAAAATAGATATGTATCAAAAAGCAGTTGCACAGGCAAAAGAAAATTATCGAATTGTTAAAAATAAATATTCCAATCAATTTAGCTTGATTACCGAACTCATTGATGCGGATAATACTTTATTAGAAACAGAATCTAATTATATCACCGCACAAATCGATAAACAATATAAATACTATCAGTTGCAATACATTATAGGAACGTTATAAAATAAATTCAAAAAATGACATCAAAAAATCAATCAAACTCTTTTAATAAAGCGATGCTAATTTTAGCTTGGGTTTTAATTGGAGTAGGAATTATTGGAGCAATTATCTATACTGTTTACACCAAAAAATATCAAACTACTAACGATGCACAGATCGATCAATATATTACGCCACTTTCGAGTAGAATTTCTGGATTTGTAAAAGAAGTTCGATTTGAGGAATATCAAAAGGTAAAAAAAGGAGATACCTTATTAATTATTGATGCTGAAGAATATGCTTATATCGCTGAGGCTGCAAAGGCAGAAATCGAAACTTCACAATCAGCCGTGAAAGTGAGTGAAAATGCGGTACAAACGCAAGCATCAGAACGAGCAATAATTTTAGCTCAGTTAGAGAAGGTTAATTTAGAGGTTTGGCAAACCGAACAAGATTATAAACGTTTTAAAAACTTAGTTGCACAAAAATCTGCCACTCAACAACAATTTGAAAAGGCGGAAGTAGCCTATAAATCTGCGTTGAGTCAAAAGCATGCTTTAGAGAAAAAATTACTTTCAATAAACGCTGGTGTTAACGAGGCAAAATCTAAAATTGTACCAGCAAAAAATACAACAACTACCAAAAAAGCATCTGCAAAATACGCAGATTTAATGGTTCGCTATTCTTTTATAACTGCGCCATTTGATGGCGTAGTTGGTAAAAAAAACATACAACCGGGGCAATATATAAAAGTTGGTCAGGCATTACTTAACGTAGTGAGTGACGAGAAATGGGTAACAGCTAATTTTAGAGAAACACAAATTAATGATATCAAAGTAGGTGGTGCGGTTTATTTTACAGTAGATGCTTACCCTGGTAAAGAATTTACAGGAAAAATTTTAGCTTTTTCTCCAGCCAGCGGAAGTAAATTTTCTTTAATTCCACAAAATAATGCGACTGGGAATTTTATTAAAATTGAACAACGAATTCCAACAAAAATAATTATAAATCCCAATCAAGAATCCGATAAACTATTAGCTGGAATGAATGTTATGGTTCATGTTAAAAAATAATAGTTATGAATGAGAAAACAAGTGTTTTTAATAATTGGGTTCCTAGTTGGGTTAAAATCCCACTTTTGGTAGTGGCATTAATACCACACTTACTTTTGCTAGGATTGTTTAGCGGAAATACCTTGTTTATGGCATCCGTTTTAGATGCAGATAGTAACGATTTACAGTTTTTAATGTCTATAAGTTACGCCGCTATTGTGGTGACTTTGCTAATCAATGTACGATTTTTGCACTATTTTTCGGTACGTAGTTACATTATTTTTATGATTAGCTGCTCGGTATTTATATTGATATTACTGATGTTAGTTAAAAGTTATGTGCTCATTATTCCGTTACGAGTACTCGAAGGGATATTTGCCTTGCTCGAAGGGGTAATTTTTATGCCCATTATCATTTCCTTAATCAAATCAAAACATGCGCGAACCATTTCTTATTTTATTTTATACACTTTAATATTAAGTGCAGGTCCAGTAACAGCTTGGGTTATAAAGCTAGCAACTAAAAATTTTGGTTGGAACGAAGTTTTCTATGTAATTGCCTTTTTTCATTTAATTGTACTAGCCATTTCATTATTCTTATTCAATGGAAACCGATTTTTTGCTAAAAAAACTTTGTATCAGTTAGATTTAATCAGTTGTTTTTATTTATTGATAAGTTTACTTTCTGGAGCATTTTTTGTGATTTATGGTTTTCGATTAAACTGGTTTCAATCGCCATATATTTGGTACAGTTTATTTTTATTTTTAATTGCTGGAGGAATTTTTATATACCGACAAATTACTTTAAAGCGTAAGCTATTTGATTTTAATATTTTTAAATATCAAGGTGTTCGAGTAAGTTTTTTATTATTTGCTGTTTTCTATATCATTAGATATGGATTCGTAAATATATACACAACTATGGCTCAGGTTTGGAAATGGCCGTGGGAATATGTGGTGAATTTTCAGTTTATAAATGTTATAGGTGTTTTTATAGGTGTGTTTTCCTCGGCGATATTGTTGCTAAAAAATGTATCGAGTAAAGTGATTTTTATCTTTGGTTTTTTAATTTTAGCAATTAACGCTCATTTAATTTCACGACTTTTTGATTTAGATGTAGATACGTTTCGAGTAGGACAAACCGTTTTTTTACAAGGAATAGGGCAGGGCTGGCTTTTTACACCTTTGGTGATGTATATTTTGAGTGCAGTACCGCCTGAAAATTCAGCAAATGCCTCAATGCTTGGTGCCTCGATTCGTTTTTGGTTTACCAATATAGGTTTTGCTTTTTCTCAAAATGTAATGTACTATTTTCAAGAAAAAAATTACGACACTTTAAAATCAAGTATTGATATTACTCGACCTGTTGTGGCTGATGAAGTAATGAATAAAGAGATACTATACGAACAAAATCATATAAATGCGGTTATAGATTTGTTGGTACAAAACGATTTAATGCAAAGCGTTTATGCACAAGCAAATTTAGTTGCTAGTAAAGAATTATTTACTGTTTATTTTTGGTTTGGAATTTTTGTTAGCGTTTTAATTGCGTTAACCATGCCAAATCATGCTAAAATTAAATCGTACTTATTTTCATTTTTACATAAAAAAACGTCTGAATAATTTTCAGACGTTTTTTTTATTTTTTTGTAAAAGGAATTAAATAACTAATAGTATAATTAAATCCTACGCCAATATCGCCGCTGTATTTTTTATTATATCCAGGAATATGTAAGTTCTCATAATTATCTAACTTACTTTCACTAGCCAAAAAGTTTAAGCGTGCAGAAGCTCCTAAAAATAAATTATTTAATACTTCTACTTTTACACCAGCAACAAACTCGAGCCAAACTGCGTTTAATCCAGAAAATTCTTTTGCTGTAAAATTATCAATAGGAGGAAAGTATTGATTTAAATCACGAATTGTATAATTATGTAATGTTTGTTTATACGTTGCGTATCCAACTCGACCACCAACATACAACATATTGTTCATGTCCATCCAGTTTTCATACAAATTATAATCAATACCTAATTTAATATATTGTCCTTCGGTCGTATTAGTTAATATTGTTTCTTCTGTAAATTTTTCTTCTAAACCAACTTCAGCTGCAATATAAATTTTTTTATTGATTCTGTAATCGCCAACAATTTCAAAGCCTTTATAATTATCTTCATAAAAGTTACGGGCAATTTTATTTAAGTCAGTTCCTAATCTAATCCCATATTTTTTGGGATAGATAACTTTAGTTGTATCTGCTTGTGCAAAAACACTTGTACAAATACAAACTAATAAAAAACTAAAAGTATATTTTAATATGTGTTTCATTCTGACTTGAAATAATAGAATTTTGTAAAGTTAAGTTTGTAATCCAATTGTTTGTATTTGAAACAGGATTAGCTTCCTCTAAATTAAAAACGGCTCTGTATCCGCAAGCTTTAGATACATATTGGTGATTAACCGCGTAATTCAGTATAATTTCATCCGTTATATCGTTTGTTGCATCTTGGTCTTGTGCGTTTAAAGTTACTTGCCAAGTAGTTTGTGTTTGACCTACTTGTAACGGTAAAATGATTTTATTTCCTTCGGCCTGAATCGCTAAATTAGATCCTTGAACATAAGCTAATAACCCTGGAGCAATTTTAGCTTCGGTTGGATTGTTTATGTCGTAAAACTCTAATACAATTCCCGGAGTTGTTGGATCTTCTTGTGTACAAATATCATCTTTTTCACATGCTAAAAATGTGAATGATGCTAATGCTAAAAAAGTATATATAAAGGAGTGTTTCATGAAAAAATATATCAATTTTCAAAAATACTAAACTTAATGTTATTTTTAAAAGTTATTTGCGTAATCTTACGTTAATATAAAATTAATCCGAAAATTATGTACTATAAACTAGCAACTTCTTTTTTAATAGGTTTATTAACTAGTATTAGTTTTGCACAAAATTTGCAGTTATTAAAGATGATGACGGCTTTGTAAACGTTAGAAGCGAAGCTAAAATAAGTAATAATATAACCAATAAGCTAGTAAATGGCGATTTGGTTTTTTATTTTGAAGATGATGCAAAAGGTAACTGGCAATACATTACCTATAAAATAAATAACGAAGAATTATTTGGATAAGTTTATAAAAACAGACTGCATGATGTGTCTAACTTTTTAAAACTTCCGGTTTTTAAAGAAGGAAAAAATGAGATCTTTTTTAAAAACAAAAATTTAGAACTGCAAATTAAGGTTAAACCTTTTGCTAAAAACAATTCTAAAATTACCTATTTAAAAAATAGTATGATTGTAGAAAAAATAAATAGCGAAAAAGTTTGGGGAACCGATGGTTATTTGCCAAAAAACCAATATGATTTTATAAAATTAAAATGTAATAACAAACATTACGTATTACCTAATAAAGCTTTTGAAAATTTATACGAACCAAATTTAGAGTTCACCAAAGTTTATGTAGATGAAAAATCTGATTCCGTTTTTATTGAAGCAACTAACGGCGATGGAGCAGGAGGTTATACATTTATTATGGTTATACAAAGCGAAGTTTATAAGGAACGTTTGGTTTTACATCCATTTTAATTTTTTATAATAAAACGCAGCGGCTGGTTTACTTACCAAAAGTAAACCAGCCGCACGGTCTTAATTTATAGTTTTATTATTTTATGATGTTCAATCTTATGGTTTGTAAATTCTAAGCTTATAATGTAATTTCCTGCAGGTAGGTGACTTATATTTAATTGGCCATTGTTTAAAGATTTGGTAGGTATCTTTTGCCCTAACATAGTATACACATTTACATTTTTAATATTTTCTGGATTAGAAATAGTGACAACATTTGTGGTTGGATTAGGGTATATTTTAGTTTTTGTATCCTGAAAACTTGGGGTTGATAAATAGGAAACGGGTGAGTATAAACTAATAAAAGCGCCATCATAACTTGTGTTACCAAACAACGGATTACGAATAAAATCAGATTGATGTGCATTAGGCGTAGCCATATTTGGCGCGTATTTTGTTGAGGCTATTACATAAAAGGAATTATCTGTTAAAGGAGATAGTTGCACAGCATAGGAATAATTTGGTATATCTAAATCCAAAGCAGTTAAAAAATTACCATTAGTATTAAATTTAGCTACAAAATGGCCCAAACTATTTTCTTTTTCGGGGTTAATATACCCCATGTTTTCTGAATAACCAGTAAAATATAGAGCATTTTCAAAATAACTTAAAGTATTAATCATTACTTCACTTTCAACACCACTTCCACCAAAAAGGGTAGCCCAAACCGGTTCTAAGTTGTGATCTAGTTTAAGTATATAATAGTCTGAACTGCCCGACAATTGGGTTTGGTAGGCTTGTGGTGAAATAAATAAGGTATTATTACTTAGTTCTTGAGTATTAACTGCCGAAAGTAAATATATATTGGTACCATCGGTAGTAGTATCAAAAATATCGTAATGATTTATATTTAAATAACTGGCATACGTACGGGCACCGGAATGTATATTAAATTTAGATATTAGGTTATTGGTAGGGGTTGTATGGTACGCATTGGGTGTTGTAGTAAATGTGGAGGTATTACTTATGAAGTGAGCAAAAACTAATTCATCTCCCAATATGTGCATGTTGTTATACCCCATTGTCTTATCATAATAAGTTGCCCAAACAAGTTGCCCTTGGTTATTAAATTTGGCTAGATATCCATTTCCCGCACTATTTGGGTAATTTATAAAATGTTGTTGGTGTGCATTTGTTGTAGTAATGCCAGAAGTTACCTTAGTATTACCTCCAAAATAAATATTATTTTGTACATCTATTTTTATATGTAAAAAATCATAAGTAGGAATATAACTTAACCAATTTGTAGTAAAATTGGGGTTTAGTTTTGCTAAAATATAATAATTATTATCGTTTACATTTGTTACAAATGGGGTTTGTGCAAAGGTACCTGGTGTAGCTAGGGTAGTATGGGTAGTGCTACCGGTTGCAAAAATTTCATTATTATTATTTATAGTTAAATTATCGATACGAAAAGGTAAATAACTAGCTTGTAAAACTTGCCCTTGTGGCGAAATTTTAACTAATATACCTTGAGAGTTTTGAGACCGATATTCGGAATTAGTATTTAAAGGCAGCACAAATTGGTTAAAATGCATAACCACTTCGGGTGTATGTGCTACCGTAGTTTGAGATAAATCTACTGCAAAATATAAATTACCTGCGTTGTCTTGTGCGTAATTGTATCCTCCTCCAAAAGTACCGCAACCAAAAAAGGTGGCCCATGTTTTTTGATATTCGGTAAAGGGTTGCGCATGTAATAAAGTTGTAGTTAATAGTAAAAGTAGAAGTAGTTTATTTTTCATAAAATAGATTTTTAAGAGGCTTGATTGATTTCAAATATAATTAATTAAAAGTAAAATCATTTTTAAACACGTTGTTTGTTAATTTTTTAAAAATTATTTCGTTTAGTTGTTAAATAAAAAGATTGTGATGAAATGTAATTTTGCAGCGCGCGTTAGCGATGGGAGCAATTGTTTGAGCTCCTTTTAAAACGAAAGGGACTGGAGTTTAAAAGAGCGAGTGCGGACAGCGCGGCGCGGTTTTTGTGCGTAATGTAATGGAGCGCATAAAAGCGAGCAACGCCCAAAAAGGAGAAATAAAAAAAAGCCATTAGCAGGAACTAATGACTTTTTGCGTTATAAGGGTTTACTTTTTTTCTAGTAAAACTACGTTTTCTACGTGGTGTGTTTGCGGGAACATATCGACCGGACGTACACGGATTACTTTGTACATTTGGTCCATTAAGGCAAGGTCGCGGGCTTGTGTTGCCGAGTTACAACTTACGTAAACAATGCGTTTTGGTGCAACTTTTAGTAACATATCAACCACATCTTTGTGCATTCCGTCACGTGGTGGATCGGTAATAATTACGTCTGGTTGGCCGTGTTGCGCAATGAACTCGTCGTTAAATACGTTTTTCATGTCGCCCACAAAAAATTCGCAGTTGGTAATGTTGTTGCGTTCTGCATTTATTTTAGCATCGGCAATAGCCTCTGGAACGGCCTCAACACCAATTACTTTTTTTGCTTTTTTAGACACGAATTGGGCAATGGTTCCGGTTCCTGTATAAAGGTCATAAACCGTTTCTTCGCCTGTTAAACCTGCAAAATCGCGGGTAATTTTGTATAACTCAAAGGCTTGTTCTGGGTTGGTTTGGTAAAACGATTTTGCGTTGATGCTGAATCTTAAACCTTCCATTTCCTCGATAATATATTCGCGGCCGTGGTAACAAATTACGTCTTGGTCGTAAATGGTATCGTTTGCTTTTCCGTTTATAATGTATTGTAACGAAGTTACGTTCGGGAATTTTTCTAATAAATAGTTTAGTAACAATTCGCGTTTTTCTACATCTTCTTTAAAGAATTGGATAACTATCATTAATTCGCCTGTTCCGGCCGTACGAATCATTAACGAACGTAAAAAGCCTGAATGTTCGCGAGGGTTAAAAAACTCCATGTTGTTTGCGTTTGCAAATTCGCGAACGGAATTACGAATGTCGTTAGATGGATCTGGTTGTAGGTGACATTTTTGGATGTCTAAAATTTTGTCCCACATTTTAGGGATGTGAAAACCTAATGCGTTTTCGCGCACTAAATCTTCGCCAGATTTTACTTCTTCCTCTGTTAACCAACGCGCGTTAGAGAACGAGAATTCCATTTTATTACGGTAAAAAAACTGCTCTTTAGAACCTAAAATTGGTTCAAATTCGGGCAATTCTATTTTACCAATGCGTTTTAAGTTGTTGTAAACCTCTTGGTGTTTGTAAAATAGCTGTTTTTCATACTTCATGTTTTGCCATTTACACCCACCACAAGCGCCAAAATGTTGGCAAATTGGTTCGGTTCTATCTTGTGAGTACGAATGAAAGTTAATAGCTTTTCCTTCGTAATATGCTTTTCTTTTTTTGAACGTTTGAATGTCGGCAACGTCTCCCGGTACTACGTTCGGGATAAAAATTACTTTTCCGTCTGGCGCTTTAGCTACCGAAACACCTTTTGCACCCGCATCTAGGACTTCTACGTTTTCGAATACGATTTTGTCAGTTTTTTTTCTCATGCTGCAAAAATAATAATTGTTTATGTATTTTAATAGCGTAAATGTTATTTAGACGTATTACAAAGATTGTATATTTTATGAAAATAACTGTTAGTTTTTTTGTAAATTGGTACTTGGATGATTTCTCTCCAATCCTAAAGTAGGAATTGCAATATAAACAACAACAAATTACAAATTTATGTCAACAAATAAACTTACAACTCAACAAGCTATTGCCTTAGAGGATCAATACGGAGCACACAATTATCATCCGCTACCAGTAGTTTTATCAAAAGGTGAAGGTGTGTATGTTTGGGATGTTGAAGGAAAAAAGTATTACGATTTTTTATCGTCTTATTCGGCAGTTAACCAAGGACATTGTCATCCTAAAATTGTTGATGCTTTAGTAAATCAAGCAAAAACATTGGCTTTAACCTCTCGTGCTTTTTATAATGATAAACTTGGACTTTACGAAGAGAAGATCACAAAGCTTTTTGGTTTTGATAAGGTTTTACCAATGAATTCGGGAGCCGAAGCGGTTGAAACGGCTTTAAAACTTACCAGAAAGTGGGCTTACGAAGTAAAAGGAATTAAAGAAGATGAAGCGGTTATTGTGGTTTGCGATAATAATTTCCATGGTCGAACAACCACTATTATTTCTTTTTCGAATGATTTAAATGCGCGCGAAAATTACGGACCTTATACCGAAGGTTTTGTGAGAATTCCGTATGATAACTTACAGGCTTTAGAAGAAGTTTTAACTAATAAAAATGTGGCAGGATTTTTAGTAGAACCAATTCAGGGTGAGGCTGGTGTTTATGTTCCAACAGATGGTTATTTGGTAAAAGCGAAAGAAATTTGTGCCGCAAATAATGTTTTATTTATTGCAGATGAGGTTCAAACCGGAATTGCGCGTACCGGAAAATTATTAGCGGTTCATCACGAAAATGTGCAACCCGATGTTTTAATTTTAGGGAAAGCACTTTCGGGGGGTATGTATCCGGTTTCGGCTGTTTTAGCAAATAATGAGATAATGAATGTTATAAAAC